>NZ_CAWNYS010000541.1:13315-19144 GCF_963878295.1 Aeromonas sp. HMWF014
GGATAGCCCAGGGTGAACAGCGCCGGTCGTTTGATGCCGATCCCCTGACCCTGCTGGCACAACGGCAGCGCGAACTGCTGGGTGAAATGGCGCCACACAGCGACACGCTGCCTTTTATTGGCGGCGCCCTCGGGCTGTTTGGCTATGATCTGGGCCGCCGCTTCGAACGGCTGCCGGTGCAGGCGCAACGGGATCTGTCCGTGCCAGACATGGCGGTGGGCATTTACGACTGGGCGCTGCTGCGAGATGTGACGAGCGGCGCCTGGCAGCTGGTGCACTGGGGTGACGAGGCCGGCCTCCATCGCCGGCTGCAGTGGCTGGCCGCGCAGTACGAGATACCAACACCGCCATTTGCCCTGCAGGGGGAGTGGCGCAGCAACATGAGCCGCGCCGAATATGGCGAGAAATTTGCGCGGGTACAGGCTTACCTGAGTGCCGGGGACTGTTACCAGATCAACCTGACCCAGCGCTTCAGCGCCGCCTATCACGGTGATGAATGGCAGGCTTATCAGGCGTTGTCACGCGCCAACCGGGCCCCCTTCTCGGCCTTTATCCGACTGCCCCAGAGCGCCATTCTGAGCCTCTCCCCCGAGCGGTTCCTGCTGCTCGATGATCGCCATATCGAAACCAAGCCCATCAAGGGCACTCGCCCACGGCTTGCCGATCCACGGCAAGATCAGGCCAGCGCCCTCGAACTGGCTGGCGCCGACAAGGACAGATCGGAAAATCTGATGATAGTGGACCTGCTGCGCAACGATATCGGCAGGGTGAGCCGCCCCGGCTCAGTCCACGTGCCGAGCCTGTTCGCGGTGGAGTCATTCCCGGCGGTGCATCATCTGGTCTCCACCATCCACGGTGAGCTGGACAGCTGCTGGCAAGCGGTGGATCTGCTGCGTGCCTGTTTCCCGGGCGGTTCCATCACGGGGGCCCCCAAGATCAGGGCGATGGAGATCATAGAGGAGCTGGAGCCCCAACGACGCAACGCCTACTGCGGCAGCATCGGCTACCTGAGTCAGCATGGCCGGATGGATACCAGCATCTGCATCCGCACCCTGATAGCGGCAGATGGTCAGCTGCACTGCTGGGCCGGTGGCGGCGTGATCGCCGACTCCGAGGTAGACAGCGAGTATCAGGAGACCTATGACAAGGTGGCTCGCATACTACCGCTGCTGGATGCGCTGCGCTAAGCACCTGACGCATGGACAGAAAGGGCGCCACGCGAGAGACTCAAGGACAGAACCAGGCAAAGAGTTGAGAGACATAGCCAAGATGGACCGCACCGAACTGTTGACCCGCTTCTTGCTGCAATGCCCCGCCCCGGCCCATCGGCTGACGGAGGCAGGGCTCAAGCCCGCCGCCGTCTTGCTGCCACTGGTAGCGCGGGCCGACGGCCTGCAGCTACTGCTGACCCGTCGCAGCCCGTACCTGCGCCATCATGCGGGGCAAATAAGTTTCCCCGGTGGCAGGCAGGATCCCGACGACCGGGATCTGATCCACACGGCATTGCGGGAAACCCAGGAAGAGCTCGGCATCGCGCCCGCCCAGATCGAGATCATCGGCACCCTCAGCTCCCTCAATACTGTCTCCCAATACGAGGTGCTGCCGGTGCTGGGACTGGTTGCAGCCGATTATCAGCTCACCCTGAGCCAGGATGAAGTCGAGCACGCATTTGAAGTGCCGCTGACCCATCTGCTGGATCGGCGTCACCATATCGCCCTCACCATCCCAAGAGGTGGCAAGCAGCACACCATCTACTGGATCCCCTGGCAGCAGCACTTTATCTGGGGGGCCACCGCCAGCATGATTAACCAACTTGCCCAACACCTTGCGAGATAACAATTTACTTACATTTGACCGAGCAAGATTTAATCATTAACACTAAAATAACGTGCCAATTGATAAACAAAAATTGAACTTTTCTTGTTTTGATCACATTTCCATAAGAAAGTGCGGTTTTCTGTGCCGTAAAGATGAATTTGATCAACATTTTTGATTAAAAAAATCGTATCCTTGCGCCGACTTAATAAGAACCACACATTCGGGGTGAGATAGATGTCAAACACAGTCAATGGCACGCAGGAAGTTGCGTCGTCAACAGAGCAAGGGACCCGCTCTACTCAAGCTACTCGTTGGGAAAAACGCGACTCTACCTGGGTCATCAGCCTGTTTGGCACCGCCGTTGGCGCCGGGATCCTGTTCCTGCCGATCAACGCCGGTATGGGTGGCTTCTGGCCACTGGTAGTGATGGCGCTGCTGGTTGGCCCAATGACCTACCTGGCTCACCGTGGTCTGGCTCGCTTCGTCCTCTCCTCCAAAAAGCCCAATGCTGATATCACTGAAGTGGTAGAAGAGCATTTCGGCGTTGGTGCAGGCAAGTTGATCACCCTGCTCTACTTCTTCGCCATCTACCCCATAGTGCTGATCTACGGCGTGGGTATCACCAACACCGTCGAGAGCTTCATGGTCAACCAGCTGCAGATGGTGGCCCCACCACGCTGGCTGCTCTCCATCGTGCTGATCATGGGCATGATGTCGGTAATGCTGGCCGGCGAGAAGCTGATGCTGAAAGTGACCGAGGTCCTGGTCTACCCGCTTATCGTCATTCTGGCCGGTATCTCTTTGTACCTCATTCCTGACTGGACCGGCGCTGCGCTGGAGCAAGTACCCTCTGCCAAGGATTTCGCCACTACCCTGTGGCTGACCATCCCGGTACTGGTCTTCTCCTTCAACCACAGCCCGGCCATCTCCAGTTTCTCCCTGGCCCAGCGCCGCGACCACGGTGACCAGGCTGTCGAGAAAGCCGATGCCATCCTCAAGCGTACCTCCATGGTGCTGCTGGGCTTCGTGATGTTCTTCGTCTTCTCCTGCGTCATGAGCCTGACACCGGCTCAACTGGCTGAAGCCAAGGCCCAAAACATCGCCGTGCTCTCCTATCTGGCCAACCAACATGCCAGCCCCCTCATCTCCTACTTTGGTCCGCTGGTTGCCTTCGTGGCCATCGTTTCCTCCTTCTTTGGCCACTATCTGGGCGCCCGAGAAGGTCTGAAAGGGATGATAGTGCAGAACATGCGCAAGTCAGGCAAAGAGCCGAATGCCAAGAAAGTCGAGATGTTCATCATCGCCTTCTTCATCCTGACCCTGTGGGGCACCGCGGTGGCCAACCCCTCCATCCTGGGTATGATTGAATCCTTGGGCGGCCCCATCATCGCCACCATCCTCTTCATCATGCCGATGTACGCCATCAAGCGCGTGCCAGCCATGGCAAAATACCAGGGTCACATCAGCAACGCGTTCGTCGCCCTGATGGGCACGATCGCCATCTCCGCCATCCTCTATCAGCTGGTCGGCTAATCCCCCTACCTGCCTCTGATAGCAAAAAGCCAGCCGAACATTCGGCTGGCTTTTTTATTGCGCTTGTCCCGCCCTGAATATGCTTAACGCCTCATCACGCAGCCACGCAACCCGAACTCACGCAACGACCTAGGGCACAGCCCTTATCCGGCAACAGCATCATGATGTTGTCAGCGACCCGCGGCGCACCTCAGCCAACAAAAATGCCAGTCGGGTGAGCGACTGGCCTCTCTTGAAAAACACCTACTCTCTTGCTGACTAGAGTGGCTGTGCTTCCAAAACGAACGGCGTGATGCCGGTGATCTCAGGGATGCCGAGTAGCAGCGTGTCTTTCTGACCATGGCTACCGGGCTTCATGGTCAGATATGCAGTGACACTGGCGTCGCGATTGGCAAATTCGCGCATCTTTGCTTCCCACATCCCCTCATATATTTTTCCATCCTTAATATCAGCAGACCCTGTTAGGGTATTGAAGCTGCACGACCGGTTACTCCAACCAGTCAATGTCAGCTTGTTCAGACCTTGAGTGTTGGCCTCTGTCTCACCGCTGACAGAACACCCCTCTTTAAACAAGATGGTCAGCTTGATCCCCGCCCCCTTGTTGCTGCGCTCGGTTTTAACATCCTGAAACAGCGCACTCTCCCCAAGGTTGTACCAGGAGTCTGCGTTGATAGGCGCAATGACCATCGGCTGCAATGCAATCTGACCGCCCCAATTCTGAATAGTGAGCGCTGAATCGATGTTGGCTTTGACGGATCGATAATCCAGAACCCAGAGTGACTGGCTGCTTCCCACTGCACCTGACACTTTTCTTGTGAGCACCTCCCCCCAATCAATCTCGGCGAGTGGATGTAAAAAACCCCTCGAAAAGAGGGGCTGAATCAAACACTTAATCTATCGGATCACGCCTCGCCGCTGGGCAGTGCTGCGGGTTCCAGCAGCGATTCATCCTCGGCCATACAGGCAGCAGCGGTGAACAACACGTCGGTGGAGCTGTTAAGCGCTGTCTCGGCAGAATCCTGCAGCACGCCGATGATAAAGCCCACGGCCACTACCTGCATGGCGATGTCGTTGCCGATGCCAAACAGGCTGCACGCCAGCGGGATCAGCAGCAGTGAGCCACCGGCCACGCCGGAGGCGCCGCAGGCACTGACCGTCGCGACCACGGAGAGCAGCACGGCAGTGGCCAGATCCACTTCCATGCCTAAGGTGTGTACCGCCGCCATGGAGAGCACGGTAATGGTGATAGCGGCACCAGCCATGTTGATGGTGGCGCCCAGCGGGATAGAGACCGCGTAGGTATCTTCCGGCAGGCGCAGTTTTGCACACAGCGCCATGTTGACCGGGATATTTGCGGCTGAGCTGCGGGTGAAGAAGGCGGTCATGCCACTCTCTTTGAGGCAGGTCAGCACCAGCGGATAGGGGTTGCGCTTGATCTTCCAGAACACGATTAGCGGGTTGACCACGAAAGCGATAAACAGCATGCAGCCAATCAGTACCATCAGCAGTTGGGCATAACCAAACAGCGCATCAAAGCCGGTTTCGGCCAGGGTCGAGGCAACCAGACCCAGAATACCCAGCGGCGCACAGCGGATCACCGCTTTCACTATGGTGGAGACACCCTGGGAAAGATCGGTGATCAACGCCTTGGTGCTCTCGTTGGCATGGCGCATCGCAATGCCCAGGCCGATGGCCCACGCCAGGATCCCGATATAGTTAGCATCCATCAGCGCCTTGACCGGGTTGGTCACCACATTGAACAGCAGCGTCTGCAACACCTCTGTGATGCCACCCGGCGGGGTGATCTCGGCAGTATTGGCCACCAGATGCAGGTTGGTGGGGAACAGGAAGCTGGCGATCACCGCCACCATGGCGGCAGCAAAGGTGCCAAACAGGTAGAGTGCGAGCAGCGGGCGAATGCGGGTCTTCTGACCTTGCTTGTGACCGATGATCGCTGCCATTACCAATACAAAGACCAGCAGTGGAGCAACCGCCTTCAACGCGCCAACAAACAGGCTGCCAAGCAGACCCGCTGCCTTGGCCCATTCCGGCATGAACATGGCAAGGAGGATACCGAGTACCAGACCGACCAGGATCTGGCTAACCAGACTGGTGCTGTTGACCAGTCGCATGAGGGGGGGGTGTTGTGTCATCAAATAGTCCCTGAGCACCGAAGTGCGTGAATCATTAGTCCTGTTGGCAATCGCTACGCCAGGCGACACCCATGTCACAGGCTGGCGTCATCTGCCCCGGCAAACCTTCTCTTGAGCATGTCCGGAAACACATGGGATTGCGGACAAGGAATATCCCATCTGCAATCGCTTTTTTCCACATAATCACTGAAAAATATCCGGTCAACCTCACAAAAAACCGACAACAATACGACAACACAATATCAACAGCACCCAATTGGGTGCCGTTTTCCCCTGGTTAGCCGTCCAGATACTCCCCGGCGGTGGTATCATGGGGGTTTTACGC
>NZ_CAWNYS010000542.1:0-1690 GCF_963878295.1 Aeromonas sp. HMWF014
GGAACAGTTGCGCAGTATTGGCGTGGCCATCTCTTATCGCATTGAAAAAAATGGAAAAAATAACTCTTGATGAGCAGTGAATACCTGGAAAAGGTACTCAATGTTGGCCTCAACAAATTGGGTGAAAGTTAACAAAATGTTCACGCTCTCGCCCTGGCTCATCAGGCCTATGGAATATTCTCAACCACAAAATTGTCTGGGTCACGCCAAGATATTACTTTATAACTTTTCTTTATCATGTTCTTATCTTTATAAAAACCGACTATCTCTGATGGATACCATCCATATCCGAACAAAAATAGAACTCCGTAGTCAATTAGATTATTAATCATTACAACCGTATCACTTTCAGTCGAAAATGATTGCGTCATACAATCCCCATCGACTATAAAACCAATATTAATCATATCACTAACCAATCTCTCATTGTTAGCTATCAATCTGATTTTGTTACTGTTTATATCAGTAACGACAAGTGTATTATCTGGCCTTTTGTTCACTTCACTTTTACCCTCAAAAATACTGGTGTTGATGTAGGCACGGAGTCAATAACAAGCTCTGGTGCACCACCTGGCAGATGTTGCCCTGGGCCTTTAAAGTAATCATTACCAGATAGCGGACTCCTAGGGTTCATTTCTGAAATACCGTCTATTCTTCTTACATTAAAACCTTCTGATAAAGAACCTGGATTTAGCCCCATATCCTTTTCAATTATTGAAGCTGTGGATTGAGATATAGTAACACTATCGGAATTAACCTCACCGAAATATTTCACCGCTCCATGTTTATCTGTAACGAATGTACCATCCCTACCTATTGATGGATATTGGTCCCAACTAGAAGGACTTATATTAAAACCTTGGTTATCAGACAGCATTTTATGCTGCCTAGCTTGAGCAGCCACCACACTCGGCGGCTCTTCCGGCCCACCTTGCAAGCTTGGGCTGGCTTTACCATCAATATTATTCAGCCCATTTTCTTTTACATTCGTCAACCCCAGCGGATCCACCCAACCGGTCGGGTTGGGGGCATACTGGTAGTTGTTAAGCCCGCCAGCCAAGCCTATCGGGTCGGGGGTGATAAATCTACCCGTTTCAGGCTGGTAGTAGCGGTAACGGTTGTAGTGAAGACCGGTCTCGGCATCAAAATACTGCCCTTGAAAACGCAAAGGAGTGGCAACCTCGGCGATCTCTTCCCGCCACACATTGCCATAGGCGCGATAACGCACCTGCCAGGCAGTCGCCCCATTATCACGAGTCAACGCCAGCGGGGTACCGAGGTGGTCAAGCTGGTAGTGGAATACCCCGGCATCCGTCCCTTCCCCTTCCAGCTGCACCAATGGCTTGAAGCTGCCCGGTTCATAGATAAAGCTGCGGTACTGCTCGTCGGTGCGACGTTTATCATCACCAAGCTGATAACTGCTTTCGGCAATCAGGTTGTTGGCCTGCCACAAGAATTCGGTGACCTGCTCGCCGTTTACTCTACCCACCCTCTTGCGAATACGGCGGCCAAAGGCGTCGTAGTCATAATTGGCCGTGGTGCCATCCGGCAGTTCAGCCCTGATCAGCTGATGCTGGCAGTCATACTGATAACGGGTAACCAACGACTGGCCTTTGCCACGGCGCTCGATGGCCAGTCGGCCAAATTCGTCGTACTCAAAATGGCGATCGCCACTCAACAGCAGCCGGTT
>NZ_CAWNYS010000543.1:0-5352 GCF_963878295.1 Aeromonas sp. HMWF014
AAGTCCTTAGTTAGTTCCATTCAAGCTGCATCGATTTGGGCAACAACGCCTTATTTAACCACTTGACCAAGTATGGATACCTTACTTATAGATAACAGGGCGTGGTTTCCTAAATCAGACATGAGCCACAACTTCCCCAGCCCCAATAAATAGCTACAATTGGGACTTTCTAACAGGCAGACCAAGGGCATTCAGTTTGTTCATCGCACACACGTAGGCCATGATCTCTCCCACTTGTCCGTTGTAGTTACGTAGACTGATTTTGCCCGTCATCAACTGCTTAAACCGATACATCGCCGTCTCTGCCTGCGAGCGCCGGTGATATCCCGACATCTTCTTCCAGTGCGCCAGCCCTTCCTTGCGCATCACCAGCACCGCCTCATTTCTCGGATGTCCCTTTTCCCATAACCCCGCGTTCTTGCGAGGCGGGATACAGGCTGCCGCCCCTTTACGCGAGATAAGCTGATGGCTGGTTTTGCTGTCATAGCGCCATCCGCATAAACACGCCCCAACTTGCGCCGCAAAGGGCTGAGCAGGGCGTTGCACCCGGGGTTGTAGTCATTAACGCATCGGGTACGGTAAATGGTCAGGCATTCAGCACGACAGCACCGGAGAGCATCACCAATGCGGTTGTTACCCACATAAAGATCACACCCGCTGCACCCTCATTGGCTGTGGGCTCGGGCGAGCCTTACCATAGACGACAGCCTATCAGTATCGACCTGCGCATCCAACGCTGTACGACATAGTGCCGTACCAGCCAATATCAGATGGCATATCAAAAATCACACATAAAGAAAAAGCCCAAGCAATGCAATTGCTTGGGCTTATCATTTGGCGGTGAGGGAGGGATTCGAACCCTCGATACGTTGCCGTATACACACTTTCCAGGCGTGCTCCTTCAGCCACTCGGACACCTCACCAAATTTTCACTTCTTTGAAGTGGCTTTCGGATCACGCGATGCGTGCTTTTTTTTGCCGACTTCGTCGGTGGGCAGCCACTCGGACACCTCACCAAATTATTTCTCACATTTTCAGGTGCCTGAGTTGCACCATCGCTTACGGGCCATGCCGCGGCGACGGGGCGTAATGTAAGGGATGCTGTATCCTGGGGTCAACGCAATTTTGCAGCTTTCAGTCTGTTTGCTCAAGAACCGAGCCAACTGCGCAAAATCTTGCCACACCGGCATCCCATTTGCTCAGGTTGCCGGCTGTTCTTGGCTATGTTCACCTTTCAATGCCTCTTCCAGCGAGCCATAAAACTCCAGCTGACCGGGTACGGGACGCACCTTGGCACGCGCCAGGGTCTTCAGCGGCTGAAACTGCAATTCGGCGACCCGCAGTTGCACCCCGGCCTTGACCATCTGCTGTTCAAACTGCAAGAAGGCGGAGAGCCCCCCCGCATCCAGAATGGAAACGGCCTCCATCTGCAATACCAGCAACGTGTGTCCCTTGACTTGGGCTACCAGCTCGCCAAAGACCCGTTCGGCGGCGGCGAAGAACAGGGGACCATTGATCTTGTAGAGCAAGGCACCGGCCGGCACTTCGTGGGCATAGCGCTTGTGATCCGCCAGATCGTGCAGCCTGGTCATCTTGGCGATTTCACGCATGAACAGCAGTGACGCCAGGATCACCCCGAAGGTGATGGCAATCACCATGTCGAAGATGACAGTGAGCGAAAGACAGACCATCAATACCAGCACATCGGATTTAGGCGCGCGACGCACCAACTCCACGACCTTATGAGCCTCACTCATGTTCCAGGCGACGATCAGCAGCAGCGCGGCCATGGCCGATAGCGGCAACCAGGAGAGCCAGGGCGCCAACGCCAGAATGGCCGCCAACACCACCAGGGCATGGATGATACCGGAGACAGGCGATGTCGCCCCGGCGCGCACGTTGGCGGCGGAACGGGCAATCGCGGCAGTTGCCGTGATGCCGCCGAAGAAGGGCGCCAGTATGTTACCCAGCCCCTGCCCCACCAGTTCGGCGTTGGAGCTGTGTTTGCGCCCCGTCATGCCATCGAGTACCACGGCGCAGAGCAGCGACTCTATCGCCCCCAGCATGGCCATGGAGAAGGCCGCCGGCAGCAACCGCTGAATGGCCGCCAGGTTCCACTCAACCGGTGCACCATTCGGCCCAGGCAGAGCCCACGGCATCACAAGAGTCGGGGCTATGGGCGGGATCCCCATACCCTGAGTGCCATCGGCCAGGGTATAGCTGAACTTGGTGCCAATGGTGGCCACATCGACCCCGAAATAGTGCAGACCAAACCCCAGACCCACCCCCACCAGCACGGCGGGCAGGTGACCGGGCACCGGCAACCTCAGCCGTGGCCAGAGCAGCAACACGGCCAGGGTCGCAATCCCGACGAGCGTATCGCCCCATTGCCAGCTTGGCAGGGCTAACGCCAGCGCCTCAACCTTACCTATGTAGGTCTCCGGCATCTGCGCCACGAACAGGCCAAAGAAATCTTTGATCTGCAAGGTGGCGATCACGATGCCGATACCACAGGTAAACCCCAGGGTCACAGAGAGCGGAATGTACTCGATGAGACGTCCAAGCCGGGCCATCCCCATGGCCACCAGAAAGAAGCCCGAAATCAGGGTCGCCATCAAGAGGCCACCCACGCCAAATTGCTGGGCCACCGGATAGAGGATCACCACAAAGGCGGCGGTCGGCCCCGAAATGGAGAAGCGGGAGCCACCGGTCACGGCAATGACGATGCCGGCTATGATGGCGGTGTAGAGACCGTGTTGTGGCGGCACGCCACTGGCAATGGCCAGTGCCATGGCCAGCGGAATGGCGATGATGCCGACCGTGATGCCAGCGATCAGATCGCGACCAAAGCGGGGGAGGCTATAGGGTTCATCAATACAGGATTGGCGTAAAGCAATGGCCAGCTTCACGCTTTGCAAAGGAGCTTGGTTGTGCATGTATGTCGTAATACCAGAAGAGGGAGATAAAGGCCGGATTGAACCGGCGCCCGATCATCATCAAGGGCCGGCAGAGCTGTCGACGCGGCGATGGTATCCTGGGCAACCATACTCCAGCCGATGAAATATTTCGATGGGCGGGATCAATGAATGACCGTTACCACGCAAAATCGCCGTTTATTGTCCACATATCACCGGTTTTTCTCACCATTACGCCGATCTTTCACTTTGCCTGCTAACTAAATTCAGACGCGGCCAAATCGCTCACCCTATCCGCCACACCTCTTCCCGCCGGGTCCGGGTCATGGCTTCATTGCTCCGGCGCGATGCGCCGCCCTCCCCCTCGGCTCAGCAAGCCCGCTATGTGGCTCGCCATCGAGGGCAGCCAGATCCCGGCCAGACACGCATGTGTCAAAACGAAAAAGTGCTCGGCAAAAGTCCGTTTCAAGCTGCTGATTGTGCTGAAAATAGTCCACAACGACCACGTTTTGGGCAAACGGGCCGAAATTCGATTTTTTGCGTCGGGTCGCGGGTTGACACCCGGCCAACAGGCTATTAATATCCGCTGCGTCTCAACGAGACAGGCAATTCCTCCTTAGTTCAGTCGGTAGAACGGCGGACTGTTAATCCGTATGCACTGGTTCAAGTCCAGTAGGAGGAGCCAATTCCCTCGTAGTTCAGTCGGTAGAACGGCGGACTGTTAATCCGTATGTCACAGGTTCAAGTCCTGTCGAGGGAGCCAAATTCCAAAGCCCACCCCTATGGTTGGGCTTTTCATGTTTGTCACTGGTGCCCCACTTTCCTCTGTGTGGCGGACACATTAGGTTGCCGGTCGCCTGCCTCTCACACTCCTGATGTGTGGCCGATAGCGATGTAGGCCCAAAGGCCCCATCAAGATCGAATAACAACCGACAAGCCGGGCCCAGTTTGATGGTGATGCCCTTGCGATGCAGCCAGTCAAAAACCAACATTTGCCAGCCGTTTCGCCCCATAATAAGCACAATTTTCCTCTACTCAGGAGTTCTCATGCGCCGATTCAATTTGATGCTCAATGGCAGCCGGTTGATGATGTTCCCTTTTTATGTGTGCATTCTGGTCTGCGTAGCGCTGTTGATGGTGAAGTTTGCCATGCAGCTCTATACGCTGTGCCGCAACATCATCGACATCCACTATCTTGACCTCATCACAGGGGTGCTGACTCTAGTGGACTTCGTATTGGTGGCGCAGATGTTGATCCTGGTGGCTATCTGCGGCTATCTGCAGTTTATTCAGACCCCGGAGCAGCGCGCTGCGATGACCGACAACTGGTTCAACAAGATCAACTTCGTCTCCCTGAAACTCATCGTCATCAACTCCCTGGTGACCATCTCCGGGATCGAGGTACTCAAAGCCTTTCTGGGCAATAGCTCCGGCAATGAAGTCGAGATTAAGTGGTCAGTTATCGTCTTTTTGGCCTTCTCACTGGCGGCACTTATCTATGCAATCACAGAAAAGTTGGTAGTAGAGCGCGAGTAGCCAGTCCCTGTTTTCATTCAGGATTGATTCATTAAGAGCCGAATTGATAACTCTTTTCATTACCTTTACTGCATTGTAAACTTGCTCCCCCCGGGCTGCACCGCCCGGGCGTTGGAGCCCTCAATGACAAGCCTTTCCCTCTCACCCCGACAGTTCTGGCAGTGGCTGGCCTATCACCACCAGGCCGCCGAGGGCACCCTCTATCTGATGTTCTTCTCCGGCCTGCTGTTGTGGGAGCCGCTGACCCCGCTCTGGTCGCTGGCGCGCTGGGCTCTGTTTTTCCATGTGACGCTCTCGCTCACCCTGTTCCCCCTGCTGTTTGGCGCCTTCTGGATCTCTCATCGCACACTACTGAGGCGCAGCAACAAGCCCTTCTTGCGGAGCACAGGTCGCATCATCGAAGGGCTGCTGCTGGTCTGTCTGGCCAGCGGCCTGCTGCTGATCCTGCACGGCACTCCGGGGGACAGCATGGGCGGCCTCGCCAGCTGGGCCCACTGGCTGAGCGCACTGCTGCTCACTCCTCTGGTGCTGCGCCACGCCTGGCGCTGGACCATCTTGCAATGGCACTCCTGATCCCATGTTGAAGTCATCTCTTTGTGCATGTTTGTCACCCCTGCTGGCCCTCGTCCTGCTGCTGGTCAGCCCTTTTGCTACTGCCCAGCAGATGGGCGCTGGAATGCTCGCCTATGAGGAGGGGCAGGGGCAGAGCCCGCGCCTCATCACCGCCAACCTGAGCGCAGGCTCCGTCACCCTGCTTGAGCGCGATAGCGGCAAGCGGCTAAACGAGGTGCAACTGGGTGGCGATCTGCGCCAGATTGCCCGCGCCTATGACGGCACCCTGCTGGTCACCGATTACAGCGGCGATCGCCTGCTGCTACTGGATGATGATCTCAAGCTGGAA
>NZ_CAWNYS010000544.1:0-1017 GCF_963878295.1 Aeromonas sp. HMWF014
TTTTGAAGGAATGAGGTATGTTGTGCCTGTTTCATATTATGAAAAATATAAAAAAACAAAAACTAATGCCATTAGGAAATTTGATGTAGATGAGTTAAATAAAGAGATTTCGATCAATGAAAAAACTCAAAAAAATGAGAGCAGAAGATGAATAAATTTGCTTTTTATTTTTCTTTATTATTTGTGGTGTTTTCATCATCCGCTTTTGAGGTTAAGCTAGATGATGAATACTCATTCTTATTTGTAGTGAAGAAAAAAAATCTAGATGTAAAGATGACAGCGAAATCTATAGGGAATGGGAGAGCTGATTTTGAGGTTAATGATTATATTTATAATTGTGAGTTGGACTCAGAGTTGTCTTTGATTAAAACCTCCTTGGAAAGAAAATCTATAGGTGGAGTTCAAACCACCCTTTTCGCATATCGTATAGGTTGTTTCGGAGGTATGGATCCTATCCCAATAAAATATTTTGCATTTCAACATGGTGTTAAATATGCCCTCAGAGGTGAAGAAACGATACAAACGCCAAATGGAAATTATGGTGGAGAGGGCGGGCCTATACCTGGACGGAATCTTAAAAAAAACATTATTCTTTATAAATACATGCAAGATAGATGGAAAGATATATCACTACGTAAATATGAGGAGTAAAAAATTTGGGACATCCATCCTTTTAAATAAAGCGTTGTGTGGCCCGTGATCACCGCAATCATATTTTAATAGCAATGATGACTGGGGAGGCGGCTCCCCAGCGGCGCTGTACGCGCCATTGCGGATGGGGAAATTGTGGCCTACCGGCTGGCGACCAAACCGGCCAAGGCGACCCGCAGCCCCGAGGAGGGCAAGCCAGGGCAAGACCTAGAGTTGTATACCTCGCCGTCGTTTTGTCTGGTACGCCATCACTACGAGGCGGGTGTGCAAAACAAGAACCGTCTGACCTTTTACAGCCTCTACATGCACATCGCGTGTGAGAACACCTACAGCAGCCCAGAGGCGGCGCGAGTGACCGTCAAGGGC
>NZ_CAWNYS010000545.1:0-851 GCF_963878295.1 Aeromonas sp. HMWF014
ATGAATATGGTGAGCGCCACCTAGAAATCCCCCCCTTCAAGGCCAGCCGCATGCTGGTCAGCAATGCCGAGTATTTCGCGTTCGTGCAGGCAGGGGGTTATGACCAGCAGCAGTGGTGGGATGAGGAAGGTTGGGGCTGGTGCCAGTATGCCAAAGCACGTATGCCCACCTTCTGGGTCGGCGATCCCGCCGAGCCCGAGCAACTGCAACTGCGGCTGATGACGGAGCGGGTGGCCATGCCCTGGGATTGGCCCGCCGAGGTCAATCAGCTGGAAGCCGCCGCCTTCTGTCGCTGGAAAGCGGCCCGGAGCGGACTGCCCATCCAGCTGCCGAGCGAGGGGGAGTGGGCCCTGCTGCGCAATCAGCTGGCGGGGGATCAGCCGGACTGGATCGATGCGCCCGGCAATATCAATCTGGCCCGCTTTGCCTCCCCCTGTGCGGTAGATACCTGTCCACAGGGTGACTTCTTCGATCTGGTAGGCAACGTCTGGCAGTGGACCAGCACCGCCATCGATGGCTTCGACGGCTTTCACATCCACCCGCTCTACGACGACTTCTCCACCCCGACCTTTGATGGCAAACACACTCTCATCAAGGGCGGTAGCTGGATCAGCACAGGCAACGAAGCGCTCAAATCGTCCCGTTATGCCTTTCGCCGCCACTTCTTCCAGCATGCGGGCTTCCGCTATCTGGTCTCACGTTATCAGGAATCCCTCATAGTGAATCCTTACGAAACCGACACGCTCGTAGCACAGTACCTCGACTTCCAGTACGGCCCGCCCCACTTCGGGGTCGCCAACTACGCCAAAACCCTGGCCGATCTTGCCAGTGAGCTGTGCGGCAACCACCAG
>NZ_CAWNYS010000545.1:861-5326 GCF_963878295.1 Aeromonas sp. HMWF014
GACGTGGCACTCACCCTCGCCAGCCAGGACAGCTTCCGCTATGCGGTACCACTGGAGGGCGAACTGGTGGAGTATTGCGAGGCGCGCCTGTCGAGCCATGGCCTGGGGGCGAGCGAGATCGAACGCATCCACTTCAGTCAGGGGGATGCCTGCAACCTCAAGCCCAAGTACGACCACTACGATCTGGTGCTCGCCGCCAACCTGATCGACCGGCTGCGCGAACCGGCCCGCTTCCTGCGCGACATAGCCCCCCGGCTGCGCAGCGGCGGCCTGCTGGTACTCACCAGCCCTTACACCTGGCTGGCCGACTACACCCCCAAGGCCAACTGGCTCGGCGGCATCCGTGAAAATGGCGAGGCCCTCAGCACCTATCAAGCGCTGCAACGGCTGCTCGCGGCAGAGTTCGAGGAGCTCTGTCCGCCCCGGGATGTCCCCTTCGTCATCCGCGAGACCGCCCGCAAATACCAGCATACGGTGGCGCAACTGACCGTCTGGCGTAAGCGCTAGCTCGCGCGTCGGCAAGCAGATGAAAAGAGGGAGGCCAACTGGCCTCCCTCTGGTTATGGCTGCAAAAACGGCGAGTGTATCAACTCCCCTGCACGTGGTAGCGGCGGGCCAGCACGGCGCACACCATCAGCTGGATCTGGTGGAAGATCATCAGCGGCAACACCATGACGCCGACGCTGGCAGCCGGGAACATGACGTTGGCCATCGGCACCCCGTTGGCGAGACTCTTCTTGGAGCCGCAGAAGACGATGGTGATTTCGTCCGACTTGTCGAACCCGAGCCGGCGGCTGATCCAGACATTCCAGCAGAGCACCAGCGCCAGCAAGACGCAGCTCAGCAGCACGATACTGGCCAGATCGTACCAACTTACTTGACGCCAAATCCCCTGCACCACCGCCTCGCTGAAGGCAACATAGACCACCAGCAGGATGGAGCTCTGATCCAGCTTGCCAATCAGCGGACGATGGCTGTCGACCCAGCCGCCGATGAGCGGGCGCGAGAAATGGCCCACCACAAACGGCAACATCAGCTGCATCATGATGGCCTGAATGGAGTGCCAGGTGTCGATCCCCTCCCCCTGCACATGGATCATCATCCCCACCAGCAGCGGCGAGAGGAAGATGCCGAGGATGCTTGAGGCCGAGGCACTGCATACCGCCGCTGACACATTCCCCCCTGCCATCGAGGTGAAGGCAATAGCCGACTGCACTGTGGCAGGCAGGGCGCAGAGGTAGAGGAAGCCAAGGTAGATAGCGGGGCTCAACCACTGGGGCACCAGCGGAGTGAGCAGCAACCCGAGCAGCGGAAACAGCACAAAGGTACTGAGCATCACCACCAGATGCAGCCGCCAGTGGCCCAGCCCCGCCAGCAGGTTCTGGCGCGACAGCTTGGCGCCGTGCATGAAGAACAAGAGCGCCACCGCCAGCTTGGTCAGCAGACCAAACCAGACGGCCACCTGCCCCTCGCAGGGAAAAAAGGAGGCCAGGGCGACCACAGCAATCAGCACAGAAGTAAAGGGATCCAGACGCACGGGGAGTCTCCGTCAGAGGGCATCCTGCCTCCGTGGCGGAAGTCAGGAACGGGGAGGACAAAAAACACAACAGGAGGTGTCTGGCACCCCCCGTTGAAACGAACCACGAGCTTACCCCGATAACAGAGAGGCGCAACGTTGAGCGTTGGTAAATTGTTCATCAACGTTTGATACCAGGGGCCTGCAATAGGTGGATGTTGACGATCGGGTGGAATAGCTGACGCCATCGGCACACGGGGCTGCAACAGCACGCCCTGGCTCTCGTCCGGGGTCTCGGCGCAGAGCAACATGCGCTCACGCACCTCGCCAACCAGCCACTCACGGTCTGTGGTGTCGTCGTAGCCCTGCTCGACCTGCAGCTCGTTCTTGGCAGCCCACTCCACCGTCTCTTCCCCTTCCAGGTAGTAGTGGATGTCGAAGTAGCGGCACTGCCCCTCGAACAATGAGGTGGCCGGGCTGGCCCCCTCCTGCAAGCGGTAGGTGAGGGAGTCACCGATGGAGTGGCAGATGCCGGGCTTGAGGTTGCCACGGGCGATGGGCAGCCGGGTCGGGCCGATCGCCTTGCCGCGTTGGTACATGGCTCTGATGTTGCAGCCATAGCCGGACTCGTTGCCCAGCGACCAGATGATGATGGATGGGTGGTTCTTCTGGGCGTGCACGTGGCGCTCGATGCGATCCACGAACACCGGCTCCCAGAAGGGGGCGTCGGTAATGCGGCTGAGATCGCCGACGTTGGCGAAACCGTGGGTCTCCACGTCGGTCTCCGCCATCACGAACAGACCGTACTGGTCGCACAGCTCGTAGAAGCACGGGTCATTCGGGTAGTGGGCGGTGCGCACCGAGTTGAGGTTGTGCTGCTTCATCAGCACGATGTCGCGTTCAACACGGTCCATACCGACCGCGCGGCTCTTGAGGTGGTCGTTATCATGACGGTTCACCCCGTGCAGCTTGAGGTAGTGGCCGCTGACGTAGAAGAGGCCATCTTTGACCCTGATTTCACGCACACGACCCGCTGCGGGATCACTTCCAGCAGCTCGCCCTGACCGTTGTAGAGGGAGAGTTGCAGCTGATAGAGGTAAGGATCCTCGGCACTCCACAGATGGGGATTGGCCAGTGCGGTGCGGATGAAGAAGTCCTGCACATGGGCGGCCGGTTTGCCCACCAGATAGACGTCGCGGAAGATCCCCGCCATCCACCACATATCCTGATCTTTGATATAGCTGGAGTCCGCCCACTGCATCACCCGTACCGACAGCAGGTTCTCGCCGGTGTTGGCGTAGGCACTGATATCGAACTCGGCGGTGAGGCGGCTCAGCTCGCGCTGCATGGTGGCCGCCGCAACGCGATCGGCATAAGAGAAGAAGTAGGCGCGCGGAGCCAGCCTGTTTTCACCCACGAATTGAACGTTTTCCCAATTATTCACATGCCCTCCCGGAACAAGGCAACTTTGACTGGGTAAACACCAAACAATTTTTACTAGAAATCAGTTTTATATCGGTAAGGTTTTCACCTGGTCACAATGGCTGGATGGTTTTGTGAGCGGGATCAGAAGCGGAAGATAAAAGAGAATGAAACGCACAGGAGTGACATGGATGTTGATAAATACAGGCAAGAAATGGCTATAAACCACCATAGAACCATGAATTTATCAGGAGAGATGAGGGAGAGGATGGTGAAGGAAAGGTACCGCACCACCGCGAGATGGTGCCGCTAAAACAGACGTTATTTTACTAAAGTTAGCGTGTAGTGCCACGCAGGGTCAGGCGACTCGGCACCAGTACCCGGAGGGGAATATCACGCTCGTCACGCAGTCGTTCGACCAGCAGATTGACTCCCTGGGAGCCCATCAACTCGGAGTGGATCCGCACCGTGGAGAGCGGCGGGAAGGTGAACTTTGCGGTCGGAATATCGTTGACGCTGATCAGCTCGATCTGCTGGGGAATGGCCAATCCCCTCTCGTGGATGGCACGCAACACGCCGATGGCAATGGAGTCGGAAGCGACAAACAACGCCTTGGGCCAATCCCCTGCCAGCATCTCTTTTGCCAACCGATAGCCGGAAGCACTGGAGAAATCGCCGCGATAGATATCGTTCTCCTGCACCACGCCCAGTCGCTGGCCATAATCCCGGAAAGCCAGCTCACGCAGGTCCGGATTCTCATCCTGTCCGCCGATATAGCCGATACGCTGGTGCCCCTGAGCAATAAAGTAATCAACCACTTGCTGGCTGATCAGGCTGAGATCCACGTCGACCGAGTCGAATTCCTCCATTGCCCGGCCATCGACAAAGACCAGCATGTTAGAGCAGGTTCGCAGCTGTGCCAGACGCTCGGCAGAGAGGCTCCCCACTACCAGGATACCGTCTACCGCGGTCAGCTCGCGCCCTTCACCACAGTTGTAGAGGTGGGTCAGTTCGATATTGAGGCGGACACTCTGGGTCTCGATGCCATAGCGAATGGCGAGATAGTAGGGATCGTTGACCTCGGTACTCTGCGGATAGGAGTAGACCACCAGAAAGTGCAGCTTGCTCTTGTGAACCCCCTTGCGAGCACTGCTGGTCTTGTACTCCAGTCGCTCGGCAATCTCGAAGATCCGCTGCTTGGTCTCTTCCTTGACGCTCAGGCTGGGATCCTCGTTCAGTACCCGGGATACCGTAGCGAGCGACACCCCCGCCTCCTGTGCAATTTCCTTCAACGTAGCCATCAATACCTCTCTGGCAGCATCACATGTTAATCAGTAACGGCTAAAGAGTAACGGGCAATCCCTTGATAGCCCAGCATTTTTACTAAAATGCCGGGAGCAGAGCCAAGGCAGATTCTGGAACGCACAAATGCAAAAAGGCCTCCCGAATGGGAGGCCTCTTCTAAATAGGAGCCTGACAGTGTCCTACTCTCGCATGGCGAATGCCACACTACCATCGGCGCTACCG
>NZ_CAWNYS010000546.1:0-1669 GCF_963878295.1 Aeromonas sp. HMWF014
GGCGGGAGGGGGACTCCTTCCTCGACATATTGGCCAACGCTGGCGGTCCGACCCGCTATGCCGAGAGTCGCCAAATCCGCTTACTGCGCACCGATGGGTCGGTCGAACCGATCGATCTGCAGGCTTACACCGAAGGTACGCAAAAGGCGCTGCCTCAAATCAAACCCGGCGACGCGATTTTTGTCCCGGAAAAGACCGATATTAACGAGAAGTCCTGGTTAAAAGTGGCACCCGGACGGGCGGTGATGGTGATGGGGGCGGTACGTATACCGGGTCGTTATGAATGGTCTGATGAGATGTCTCTGCTTGATTTGATTGCCCATGCCGGTGGCCCCAATGAGCGCGCCGACATTGCCAAAGTACAGATCCTGAAGGCGGATGGGGGGATGGCAACTCCGACCCTCTTCGATCTCGACAAGTTTCTGCATCAGGGGGGCGCGCTCGCCAGCCTGCCAACGATCCATGCCGGCTTTACCATCATGATCCCCGAGCTGCCCACCGATCCCAGCGACAACAAATCTCAGTGGGTACGCCAGTCACCGGACAGTTCCATCTATATATTCGGCCAGGTTGGCGCTCCCGGTCGCTACGCTTTCAACGATCAGATGGGTTTTATCGACATACTCTCCGCGGCCGATGGTCCTAGCGCCATGGCGGACTTGCGCAATGTACGCATCGCCCATCGCAATGGTAGTACGGCACGGGTGAGCAAGCTGGATCTGGCCCTTTACTTCGAGACCGGTGATGAAACCCTGCTGCCCAAGGTGCTGCCAGGTGACTCCATTTACTTGCCGGAGAAAAACCGCCCCTGGCTTGATGAACCCAAGGAGGACACCATACGGGTGCTAGGGGCTGTTGCCCGACCCGGCCGCTATCGCTTCAATTCTTCCATGACCCTGTTGGATCTGCTGGCGGAGGCCGGTGGGCCAACCAGCTCTGCCTACATCAAGAAGATTGTGGTGATCAACATGGCTGTGAGCGGGCAGGGGGATCAGGCTCGTACCTTCGATCTGGACGGTTTTGCCAAGGAGCCTGATTTCAGCAAGCTACCGGTGCTGCGGGTAGGAGACACAGTCTTCATCCCAGATAGCAAGAGCAGTAACTGGGCCATCTTCATGGAGGGAATGCGGGACATTCTCACCACTATCTCGGTGGTCGCTCTGATGGGAACCCTGTGAGATGAGTATTCCAATCCAGTACCTTGAACTGGAGTCGCTCTATGCTGCCACCCTGGGTCGTGGGATCCGCTCATTGGCGGTGACCTCGGCCGAAGGGGGGGAAGGGGTCAGCACCATTTGTGAGGCGCTGGCCCGGCGAGCAGAAGCGGACGGGCTCAACACACTGCTGGTGGATCTCAACCTGTATCACCCCGGTCGCCCCGCAACCCAGGCCTGGGGGCCCAACGATGTACCGGAGCCGCTGAGTCGGGGCCACTTCCTTGCGGTGCTGCCGGCACCCGGTAAGGATTTGATGGCTTTTCGCAACAAGGATACCCTGCGCCAACTGCTGGTTCGCTGGCTCGAACATTATGACGTGGTGCTCTTTGATACTTCCCCCCTCAATGCCCTCAACCGGGGCAATATCCCGGCAGATCAGGTCTGCGGGGCTTGCGAGGGCGCTGTGCTGGTTGTGTTGGCCGGGGTTACACCGACTGCCATGGTGCAAAGGG
>NZ_CAWNYS010000547.1:0-875 GCF_963878295.1 Aeromonas sp. HMWF014
GAAGGAGTCCAGCAACTGTTTCTGCTCTTCCAGCAGTCGCTGGTTCTCGATGGCGGAGGCCGAGGTGCCCGCCAGTGCCTCGATCAGGCTGATGCGCGAGGCCAGCTCGCGGGCAGCGCAGTCGGGCAGGATCAGTAGCAGGCAGCCGATCAGCTCCTGTCTCTGGTTGCGCAGGGGCTCGGCTACCAGCTGGCAGGGGCCGGGGAAGGGGCCCCAGCTCGCCAGATGCTGCTGCCAGCCGCGCTCGTCGATGGGCAGGGTGAGCCGCTCGGTCTGGGCCAGCTTGCCGAACAGCGCCTCCTGCCAAGGGACTTGCCCGGCGGGCAGGGCTTGCTGTCGCCAGCTCGCCTGGACGGCCACCATGCTCTTCTCCTGCTCCAGGTAGAGGCAACCCCCCTGGGCCTGCACCGCGGCTATGGTCTCGTGCAGTATGCGGCTGAGCAGGGAGTCGAAGCGGTGCTCGGCCGCCAGTGCCCGCCCCATGTTCATGAAGTTGCCCAGGGTCAGCCGCATGCCGGACATGGTACGGGCCAGATCGTCGATCTCGCGGATCGCCGACTCAGGCGCCCGACTCTCGCCAAAGTCGAAGTGCTGGATCCGCTCCGCCTCCTGGGTCAGTGCCAGCAGCGGTGCGGCGGTGCGGCGGGAGACCAGCCAGATCACTGGCAGCAGCAATAGCAAGCCAGCCACCGTCCAGCCGAGATTGACCAGTGCCTCGTCACGGGCCTGCTGGTAGAGCAGATCGGCCGACACCAGCAGGGCGATATGGAAGGGAGAACCCTCGCCGAGGGGGGCGAGGTTGACCAGCCAGTCGCTGTCATCGGCGGCGGTCAGGGTCAACTCCACCGGGCTGCTCAGCAGAGCGGGCTGGCGGG
>NZ_CAWNYS010000547.1:885-3239 GCF_963878295.1 Aeromonas sp. HMWF014
GGGGAGAAGCTTGGGATCGGCGGCCAGCAGGGTGGCGTATTCGTCGAACAGGATCACCTTGCTCTGCGCTGGCAAGCGCAGCTTGCCGATCATGGCCGACAGTCCCTCTACGCTGGCATCCAGCCCGATCACCGCCCGTTTGTCATTGCTCTCCGCCGCCAGTGTCATGCCCGGCTCCTTGGTGGTGAAGAAGAGATAGGGATTGGTCGTGGCGATCCCCGCGTGCCCGCGTGCCTGTTTGTACCAGTCGCGGCTGCGGGGATCAAACTGGTACAGGTGCATGGCCCGGCGCTCGAGCAGGGTTAGCTGCTGATCGAAGTAGAGAAACTCCCCCTTGCCCTGATGCAGGCTCTGCACCAGCAGGGTGCTGGCGGCGGGCACCTTGTCCAGCTGGGCTCTGGCCCGTTCGGTCAGTTTGCGCACCAGGAAGAAGTCGCCATCCTCATAGCCGGCGTAGACGGCGCCATAGCTGGGGCTGTTGGCCAGCACTTCCGCCAGTTGCGGCAGGTAGTCCAGGCGAGCATCCAGGCTGGTCATGGCCGCCAGCTGGCCGCTACGCAGCAGGCTGAGGGACATGCGGGCCGGTCGCTCGTTCAGCTGGAGTGCAAGGGCCAGCTGCTCCCGGTATTGCAGAAAGTTCTGTCGCTCATGCTCCAACCCCTGTCGCGCCCCTTGCTGGAACTGCAGCGCTATGAGGGCGCTGCCCAGCAGGGTAAACAGCAGGATGAAAAGGGTGGCGATATGCACATAGAAGGGTTTACGACCTGGCCTGGCACTTGTCATGGACGCATCCTTGTCACATTGGCGATTGCAGAGATGATCAACCAGCAGTGTGCCAACAGGATGACAAAAAACACAATAACTGATTGAGTGGTATCAGTATATGGCCCCAGATGTGACGGCCCCTGCGGGGCTGCCCCAGGTGGTCACCAGGATATGGCACAGCTTGGGTATGACATGCCCCTGCAAGAAGGTGATGGGCGGAGCTTGCCACCAGACGACGAGCGACAGCATGCCAGCGTCTGTGACCGGAGAGGGTAACTGTGTCACTTGACGTTCTGCCAGGGCTGGCCTGGCGCCATCCCGGTGCGTGATTCATTCAGGTATCCCGTGCTACATTGCCCCACTTGTGACTGGTCTGTGAATCAATGGAGTGACCCATGTCTGCCATCCCCTATTCCGTACTCGATCTGGTGCCCGTCCCCGAAGGATCCCTGCCGGCCGAGTCATTTCGCCGTTCGCGCGAGTTGGCGCAACATGCCGAGCGCTGGGGCTACCAGCGTTATTGGCTGGCCGAGCACCACAACATGCCGGGCATTGCCAGTGCCGCCACCTCTGTGCTGATCGGCCACCTGGCGGGTGCCACCCACACCATGCGGATCGGCGCTGGCGGCATCATGCTGCCGAACCATGCGCCGCTGGTCATTGCCGAGCAGTTTGGCACCCTGGCTTCGCTCTATCCTGACCGCATCGATCTGGGCCTTGGCCGGGCGCCCGGTACCGATCAGCGCACCATGCGGGCGCTGCGGCGCCTGCGTAGCGGTGAGGTGGATGATTTCCCGGCGGATGTGCGCGAGCTGATGAGCTACTTTGGCGACGAGATCGGCGCGGTGCAGGCGGTGCCGGGTCAGGGGCTTCACCTGCCCATCTGGCTGCTGGGCTCCAGCCTTTACAGTGCCCAGCTGGCCGCTGCGATGGGCTTGCCATTCGGCTTTGCCTCCCATTTTGCCCCCGCCTTGCTGTTGCAGGCGCTGGAGATCTACCGCAGCCAGTACCGCCCCTCG
Organism: Aeromonas sp. HMWF014; assembly: GCF_963878295.1. Lineage (NCBI taxonomy): Bacteria > Pseudomonadati > Pseudomonadota > Gammaproteobacteria > Aeromonadales > Aeromonadaceae > Aeromonas > Aeromonas sp. HMWF014. The sequence continues at coordinate 2,670 of NZ_CAWNYS010000547.1, forward strand.
GTGCGCTGGCCCAAGCCCTATGCCGTGGTCTGCATCAATATGATTGCTGCCGACAGCGAGCGGGAGGCCCGCTTCCAGTTCACTACCGTGCAGCAGCAGTTCTTGCGTCTCCATCACGGTGATGCGGGCAAGCTGCCCGCGCCGGTCGTCGAACTTGGTGACGAGTGGTCGCCCCGTGAGCTGATGGCGATGGAGCAGACGCTTGCTCGTTCTCTGGTGGGGGATCCGGATCAGGTGCGTCATGGCCTCAAGGCGCTGCTGGCGGAGACCCGGGCCGATGAGCTGATGTTCAACGGCCCCATCGTCGAGCATCAGGCACGGCTGCGCTCCTTCGAGATCGCCGCCGAGTTGATGCAGAGCCTGTAAGCCATGACGGGTGCGAATGTCGAGGTGGATGAGGTGTATTGGAACCCCATGGTGCCGGAGCTGTCGGTCACCGATCTGGCTCGCTCTCTGGCGTTCTATCGCGGCTTGTTGGGCTTCTCAGTCCGCTATCGGCGCGATGACCCTCCTTTTGCTTATCTGGAGCAGCAACAGGTACAGCTGATGCTTGAACAGGTTCATCCAGAG
>NZ_CAWNYS010000547.1:3249-7107 GCF_963878295.1 Aeromonas sp. HMWF014
AGGCACCGTTCGGCCGGGGGATCAATTTGCAGATGGAGCTGACCGACATCCAGCCGCTACTCGACCGGTTGCAGAGCGCCGGCATTACGCTTTTTCGGCAGCCCACTGAAGCCTGGTATCCGGTGGGAGATATGCTGGCTGGGCAGCGCGAATTTTTGCTGCAGGATCCCGATGGTTATTTGTTACGGTTTGTTCAATATCTGGGGGAACGACCGGCTGACTGACCAGGATTACAATTTAACCTAATGATTTTAAAGGATTGTCAGGTGGATGTCGGCCATCTGTCGTGTCACCTTTCGCGGCGCAAGCCCTATGCTGGCCCTGTCAATTACCACAAGGAGTTCGAGATGATCGTCAGGAAGTTGAGATTGCAACGGGGTTGGTCCCAGGATCAGTTGGCGACGTTGACTGGTTTGAGTGTCCGCACTATTCAGCGGATCGAGCAGGGGCAGCAACCCGGATTGGAATCCCTCAAAGCCCTGGCCTCCGTCTTTGAACTCGATGTGGCTCAACTGGATGGGTCAGAGCAACAGGAGCGCGAGATGAGAGGGAATGAAATGACAGATAGAAGCGTGTTACAGGTATCGATGGAAGAGCAGGCAGCCATGCGTTATGTGGAGAGGCTCAAGGGCTTCTATTACCATGCTGTTAGTTATTTTTTGGTGATGTGCGGGCTATTTGTGATCAACTACCTGAGCAATCCGGAGTACATCTGGGCCAGGTGGTCAGCTCTGGGGTGGGGGTTAGGACTGGCATCCCATGGTATCAGTGTGTACCAACCCTTCAAGCTATTTGGCCCTGAGTGGGAGCGTTGCCAGATCGAGAGGCGACTGGGGTGCAAGCTGTAACGTACTCCTCCCATAAAACAGAGAACAGGGCACAAAAAAACAGAAAGCCCGGCAGGTTGCCGGGCTTTGTGATTGGTGCGGGTCTTGGCAATCAGTGCGGCATGCAGCGCCGCCCTAGCTGGCGTGAACCGGGCAGGGGGTGGCGATCAGGGCATCATCCTCGTAGCGCCACAGAGTGAGACTGTTGCCCCAGACGCAGCCGGTATCGAGCGCCTTGATATCCTGCTTGCCGGTGTTGCCCATCAGGGCCGCCCAGTGGCCGAACACCAGGATAGGGTCATCCACGTGGTGTTCACGTTGCTCGAACCAGGGGCGCAGGCCGGGTGTGGACTCTCTAGGACCCTTCTTGCACTTGAACTCGAGCCGGCCGTCGAAATAGCAGAAGCGCATGCGGGTGAAGGTGTTGATGATGTAGCGATAGCGCTCTATCCCCACCAGCTCGTCTGTCCAGCCATCGGGCTGATCACCATACATGTTGTGCAACAGCCACTGGTACTGGTCGCCGCGCAGCAAGCTCTCCACTTCGCGGGCGCAGTTGCGGGCGGTGCGGGCGTCCCACGCCGGAGAGATGCCGGCATGCACCATCATGATGGGCAGGTCGGGAGACTCCGCCAGCAGGGGGCGATGGCGTAACCACGTCAGCAGCTCGTCCCGATCCGGGGCTTCCATCAGGGTTTGCAGCTTGTCTTTCTTCTTGAGCGGCGCGACACCATCGGCCACCGCCAGCAGGTGAAGGTCGTGGTTGCCGAGCACGGTGACGGCGCGGCTTCCCAGCGACTTGACGAAGCGCAGTGTGTTGAGGGAGTCCGGGCCGCGGGCGACCAGGTCGCCGCAGAGCCAGAGCACGTCGTTGCCGGGATCGAACTTTGCGAGATCCAGCAGACGGCGCAAGTCGTCGTGGCAGCCTTGGATATCGCCAACAAAACAGTTCGCCATGAAACCTCAGTTAATAATGTGGGGGACGGCCAAGGTAAAAGGCGCTATGGGCGCTTCGAACGGCTGCCCTGACGCATCTTGCAGGGTATAGCTCCCTTCCATCACCCCAACGGGAGTGTCGAGCGGCACGCCGCTCTGATAGCGAAAGGTCTCCCCTTCCGCAATCAGGGGCTGCTCCCCGACGACGCCGGGGCCCTCGACTTCCAGCATCTTGCCATTGGCATCCGTGATGAGCCAGCGCCGGTGCAGCAGCTGCGCCGGGCCGGGCCCCAGGTTCTCAATTTCGATCAGATAGTGGAACTGGTAAGGGTCTTGGGTATCCGCCACATAACTGGGGTATGGGCGGATCACTATGTGCGGGTGTGCCACGGGATCAGGCCTGTTGCTGATCCGCCAGCCAGTTGGCGATCATGACGAACTGCTCCAGGGAGAGATTCTCCGGGCGCAGGTTGCCATCGATCCCAAGCTCGGTCAGCTGGGCGTCGGTAATGAAGTTGGCGAAGCTGTTGCGGATGGTCTTGCGACGCTGGCCAAAGCCTTCGGTACAGACGCGGCTCAGGCAGCGGATGTCTTTGGCGACTATGGTCGGGTTTTTGTGCGGCATCAGGCGCACTACGGCAGAGTCGACCTTGGGGGCGGGTTTGAAGGCGCCCGGGCCCACTTCCAGCACTGGCACTACCTGACAGTAGTACTGAACCATGACGCTCAGGCGGCCATAGGCTTTGCTGCCAGGACCAGCACACATCCGCAATACCACTTCTTTTTGCAGCATGAAGTGCATGTCTTCTACCCGGTCGGCGAACTCGCACAGGTGGAAGATCAGCGGCGTGGAGATGTTATAGGGCAGGTTGCCGAAGATGCGCAGCGGCCCCTTGCCTTCACCCATCAGGGTGCCGAAGTCGAAGCGCATGGCGTCGGCCTCGATCACGGTCAGCTTGTCCTTGAGGGTCGGATGCTCACGCAGGCGCGCGGCCAGATCCCGGTCAAGTTCGACCACGGTCATTTTGTCCATCTGGGAGGCGACCGGTTCGGTCAGCGCGGCCAGACCCGGACCTATCTCCACCAGGTTCTGCCCCGGTTGAGGGTTGATGGCGGCCACTATCTGATCGATCACATAGCGGTCGTGCAAGAAGTTCTGACCGAAACGCTTACGGGCCGTGTGGCCCATGTGCACCTTGTTGCTCTGCACCTTACTGCTCATATCTTTTTTTCTCTACCATCTTGATGGCGTGGTTAATCGCGGTGATCAGACTGCCAGGATCCGCCAGGCCCTTGCCTGCGAGATCCAGCGCAGTGCCGTGATCCACCGAAGTGCGGATGAAAGGAAGTCCAAGGGTGATATTGACCGAACTGCCAAAGCCCTTGTATTTGAGCACGGGCAGTCCCTGGTCGTGGTACATGGCGAGTACCGCATCCGCATCCTTGAGGTATTTGTCCTGGAACAGGGTATCGGCTGGCAGAGGGCCGACCAGATCGATCCCCTCCTGGCGCAAGCCGGCCAGGGCGGGTTCGATCACGTCAATCTCTTCACGGCCGAGATGGCCCCCTTCCCCGGCGTGGGGATTGAGGCCGCAGACGTAAATTCGGGGGTTGGCGATGCCAAACTTGGTTTTGAGATCCGCATCCAGGATGCGGATCACCTTGCCGAGGCGATCTTCGGTGATCGCCATCGCCACGTAGGCCAGCGGGATATGAGTGGTTGCCAGCGCCACCCGCAAGCCTTCCGTCGCCAGCAGCATCACCACAGCGGCGGTGTCAGACTGCTGGGCGAAGAATTCGGTGTGACCACTGAACGAGACTCCCGCCTGGTTGATGATCCCCTTGTGTACCGGGCCGGTCACCACGGCGGAAAACTCGCCGCTGAGGTTGCCGTCACAGGCGCGCTGCAGGGTCGCCAGCACATAGGCGCCGTTGCCCTCATCGAGTTCACCCGCTGCCACGGGGGCACCCAGGGCCACAGGACAGAGGGTCAGGGTACCTGCTCGCTGCGGCTGGGCAGGGGTGTTGGCATCATAGGGATTCAGTTCGATGGGCAGCCCCAGCAGGGCGGCCCGTTCGAGCATCAGGGCAGGAT
>NZ_CAWNYS010000548.1:0-7129 GCF_963878295.1 Aeromonas sp. HMWF014
GGCTGCATCAGCTCCCTGGTTTCACGGGCTTCGAACTCCAGCTGCTCACGGCCATAACCGCTGGGATAGTTCTCCATGATCCAGTTGATCATCTCCTCCGGGTTTTCCATGGCGTAACGCCATCCCTTGAGGCTGGCCTGCTGGAACGCATAGACCCGCTCCGGCCTGCTCGTCAGCTCATGCTCCGAGGTAAACAGATTGTCGCCGTAGAAGTCAACGTCGATATCGCGGGGGGAGAACACCCGGTAGGAGAGCCCCATCTGGGCTAGCTGAAAGGGCTCTGTGGTGCTGTAGGCGCTGATGGCATCCACCTTTCCGGTCAGCAAGGCCTGCAGCCCCTGTTCATAGGGCAGTTTGGTCCAGCTGTGTGGCTGGGCATGGCGGCTGAGATAGACCAGCAGCTCCTTGGAGCCAGGCTCCAGCATCAGGCGTTTTCCCGCGAGCGCCGAGGGTTGCAATATGTCGGGCCGTTCCAGGGAGATCAGGACCAGCGGCGAGTGCTGCAGCATGGCCGCCAGTACCACGACCGGACGACCTGCGGCACGGGCGAGCAGCAAGTCGCTGCCGCTGATCCCGAACTGGGCATGGCCCGACATCACCTCGTTGACCACATTGGTCTGCGGCGTGGCGGCGCGTAGTGCGACATTCAGACCAGCATCACGATAAAAGCCCTTGAACTGGGCGGCGTAATAACCGGCGAACTGGAACTGATGTTGCCATGGCAGTTGCACAACGACCTGCTCTGCCGCCCTCAGGGGCAGAGAGGTGACGCTGTAGAAGATCGCCGAACCCAGCATTGGCAGATACCAGAGCAAACGATGAAGGGAGGAATTTACGCCTGTCATATACATTCTTCTCGGGAGACGGGGTCGATCCTAGAGTCAAATAATTCCTTGTTGCCCGCAAGGGGGCGAAAGGGCGCTGGAATCAGGGATCCATGACAAAAAAAGTGATGTCTGTGTCGTTTATCACGTTTAGCTTTCATGCTCGGTATTTTTGTCAATTATGCGAATAACTAAGGAGCCATATGGCCTATTAAAATGGTCGCATTTTAGTCGTATTTATCTGCTATTTACCTCAGTAATAGTGAGTGACTGCTTTTTTTTCGGCGCAATGCGTCAAGCTGTGTCGCCGTATCAAAAGAAACTTTTCTGATGCTGTGGGAATGTATCCGGATTGATCCCATTCGGTTGTTACTCGGTAACGATGGACGCAAGTTGGCAAGGACCCAAACCCGGTCGCCTGCGGTGGTATGATAGGGGCTTTACCTACTCGCTGAGGCTCTATCATGTCCCGATTGCGTCTTTTGTTGTCTGACTCTCACGATCCCTTGTTCAACCTGGCGGTGGAGGAGTGCATCTTTCGCCAGATGGACCCGAACCAGCGGGTGCTCTTCCTGTGGCGCAACGCCAATACGGTGGTGATTGGCCGCGCCCAAAATCCTTGGAAGGAGTGCAATACCCGCCGGATGGAGGAGGACGGCGTGACCCTGGCGCGGCGCAGCAGCGGGGGCGGTGCCGTGTTTCACGACCTTGGCAACAGCTGCTTCACCTTCATGGCGGGCAAGCCTGGCTATGACAAGAGTATCTCCACCGCCATCGTGCTGGATGCACTCAAGCGGCTCGGGGTGAGTGCCTTTGCCTCCGGGCGCAACGATCTGCTGGTGGCGACCCCGGACGGGGATCGCAAGGTGTCGGGCTCGGCCTATCGGGAGACGCAAGATCGCGGTTTTCATCATGGCACCCTGCTGCTCGATGCCGATCTGGGTCGGCTCGCCAATTACCTCAATCCAGATCCCAAGAAGTTGGCGGCCAAGGGTATCAGCTCGGTGCGCAGCCGGGTGGCCAACTTGTGCGAGTTGTTACCCGGTATCGATCACAACCAGCTGAGTCATGCCCTCTGTGAGGCCTTTTTTACCCATTACGGCGAGCACGTTCTGCCTGAACACATCTCCCCCGAGTGGATGCCGGACCTGCCCGGATTTGCCGAGACCTTCGCCCGCCAGCGCAGCTGGGAGTGGAATTTTGGTCATGCGCCTGCGTTCAGTCATCAGCTGGACGAGCGTTTCGACTGGGGCGGGGCTGAGCTCCATTTCGATGTGGACAAGGGGGTCATAGGCCGGGCGCAGATCTTCAGCGACAGTCTGGATCCGGCGCCGCTGGATGCGCTGGCCGAACGGCTGGTTGGCCTTGCCTATCGCCGCGAGGCCATAGTGGCGCTGCTGTCGCAATTGCAGGCCGATTTCCCGGCCCAACAAGCCGAGCTGGACGAGCTATCCCGCTGGTTGCTGGCCGCGTTGCGCTGAGGTTTTTTCCTGTCCGGGCAGCACATCAAAAGAGGCGCTCAACGGCGCCTTGTTGCCGGCCGACGCCACGGCTCATCATGATAAAAGAGCAGGATTTGCGCAAGGTGATGGAGAATGACCCGGAAACCGTCTCCGACTTCGAGCGGGAGATTCAGGGTCAGACCCACTTGCACTCCACCTGCGAGTGTTCACGGGGGGTGAGCGGCCTGTTCGATGCCTGTGCTGCGCTCAACTACCCGGGGGGGATCGCATCGTGCAGCCCACTGCTGGCACAATGCCCACTACTTCCGCTGTCGCCTTCGCGCTGGTGTGTAGCCCGGACACGGCCTACAAGGCGCGGCTGCCACGCAACACCGGCTATCACCGCAGCCTTCTTTACCTGGCGCGGCAAGGTGGGGCTTTCCACCAACCGGGTGGAGGCCATCACCCACTCTGACGACGACGCGTGCGGCAAGTACACCTATATCGCAGGGGACACAGCGGTCTTCATGAACCCGGCTTGCGGTCGTGAGCAGATGGATGCCTTCATCGCGCACAGTCGCGGCTGCCCATGACTGGCGGTCTGCTTGTGTCATGTTGCGTGTTTTTATATTATTTCAACTAATTGAATTATAAGGAATTACTTGTGATTTGTGCGTAAAACGTGAAGCAGCGTAGGTTATGCCCACCTACATCTCGTTTTGACTTATTTTTGACGCATTTTTTCAGTACGGTATGGATTTCAACGGGCTGATGTTTAGCCGTGAATACCATCAAAAGGAGCCGTTATGGACAAGTGCAGACGCAGAGTTACCCTGGGGCTATTGAGTGCCCCCCTGGCCACCACCCTCGCCGGGTGCAACAGCAGCAACGACAGCGAAGGGATCACGGCTGACTTTAGTGCCACCCTGACCGACAGGTTGACGGCCGAGCTGAAGGATGAGAACACGGCCCGCCAGCTGTGTCCCTTCATCGAGGAGGCCAATTTCAACATGACGCCGCCCTCGATTGCGATAGCAGACACCAGCACCCTGATCGCCTTTGCTTTTGGCAATCGCCCCAACGACTCCGGTAACCCGGATGAGCTGGCCAAGCCCGGCCCCATGAACGAGGCCCTGGCCGCCTGTTGCGCAGCCCTCTACCGACAAAAAGCCATGCCTATGTATGTGCAGTGGGAGATAGCCCGTTACCTCGACTCGGCCCGCTATCCGGATATTCCGGCCAGGGACGTCATCTCCATTGAGCCTTACTGGGATGCCGACGGCAAGCTGGTCTATCTGAGCACTGACGGTGTGGTCGAGGCCATCGTCAGGGATTATGCCGGTGGTGATCCCGCCACCCTCGGCACGGCGGCTGTTATCGGTCATCGCGATCACGTCAAACGTTGCATCATGACCTGCCGGGCCCGCAAGGTGGCGAGCCATGCTCCGGAGGGGATCGAACTGCCCGTCTGGTATGACGAGCAATCCGCTCAACCCTGGACCCGGCGGCGGGATCTCTATGTCTTGCAGGACATCACGGCCCAGCTGATGGGGGTGGCGCAGGCCAACATAGCCAAGGCTTACCCGAACGGGTAAATCCGCCTGGGGTGAGGGATAAGCAGGATCCGGGTGCCTGAAAGAGGACAGTAACACGGCGCAGAGATCCTGCCGTTTGGCTGTTGCTGGTGTTACCGTTTCTGCAACTGGGTGACCGTCAGCTTGCCGGCCCGGTTCTCGACGCGAAAGCTCACCGCATCCCCCACCTTGAGCCCCTTGGTCAGAGCGGGATCCGCCAGCAGGAACACCATGGTCATGGGGGGCATCTTGAGGTTCTCTATCGCCTCGTGTTTGATCCCCACCTTGCCGCTGGCTTCATCGAGGCGGGTGATGACCCCTTTGGTCATCACCCGCTCTTCCATCGCCTGCATATCCATCCCCTCCATCTGGGACATATCGTGCCCCTCGTGGTTCATGGTCATCTTGGCCTGGGCCTGGAGAGAGGCAAGGCCAAGCAGCAATGTCAGGGTCAGCGTCTTGTAGTTCATGATGTTTTCCTTCAGTTGTTTATTCAAACTCTTCGTTGATTAAAAAAGGGTGTGAAATCGGGTTATTCGGCTTGCGGGTTCGCGCTCTTGCCAAGGCTGCGACTGCGCCACAGGTAGTAGGCGGCAGGCAGCACCAGCAGGGTCAGCACCAGCGCGCTCACCATGCCGCCTATCATCGGCGCGGCGATGCGCTGCATTACCTCTGAGCCGGTGCCCTGGCTCCACATGATGGGCAACAGGCCCGCGATGATGGTCACCACCGTCATCATCTTGGGGCGCAGGCGCAGGGCGGCGCCCTGGATCACCGCCCGGTGCAGACCCGCCTTGTCTGGTTTGCCGCTGGCCACCAGCTCATCCCAGGCGTGGTTGAGGTAGACCAGCATCAAGACGCCTGTCTCCACCGCGACGCCAGCCAGAGCGATAAAGCCCACCCCGACCGCCACCGAGAGGTTGAAGTCGAGCAGCCAGAGGGTCCAGATCCCGCCCACCACGGCGAGTGGCAGCGTGGTGAGAATGAGCAGCACCTCTTGAACGCGGCGAAACGCCAGATAGAGCAGCAGCACGATAATGGCGACCGTGAGCGGCACCACGTAGGCGAGGCGCGCCTTGGCTCGCTCCATGTATTCGTACTGACCCGACCAGGTGAGGGCATAACCCGCCGGCAGCACCAGCTGCTTGTCCACCTCAGCCTTGGCCTGCGCGACGAAAGAGCCGATGTCGCGGCCGCGAATATCGACGTAGACCCAGCCGTTGAGCCGCGCATTTTCACTGCGCAGCATGGGGGCTTCGTCGCTGATGTAGACCCGGGCCACGTCCGCCAGCGCGATGCGCGCGCCGCTCGGAGTCACCACCGGCAGCAGCTCCAGACTGGCCACCGAATCGCGATAGCTCTGGGGATAGCGCAGGTTGATGGGGTAGCGCTCGCGCCCCTCGATGGTCTGGCCCACCTCCATGCCGCCCACTGCGGTGGCGAGCACCGCCTGCACATCGGCGATGTTGAGGCCGTAGCGAGCCGCTTTGAGCCGGTCGATATCCACCTTGATGTAGCGGCCACCGGCTACCCGCTCGGCGTAGACCGATGAAGCGCTCTCCACCTTGCCGACGATCAGCTCGAGCTGCTGGCCGAGCTGCTGGATCACCTTTAGATCCGGCCCCGCTATCTTGATACCGACCGGGGTCTTGATGCCGGTTGCCAGCATGTCGATGCGGGTCTTGATGGGGGGCAGCCAGGCGTTGGTGAGGCCGGGGAAGCGAATGAGAGCGTCGAGCTCCTCTTTGAGCTTCTCTGGCGTCATGCCGGGGCGCCACTGAGCGCGGGGTTTGAGCTGGATGCTGGTCTCCATCATCACCAGATCGGCGGGATCGGTGGCGGTCTCGGCGCGCCCCGCCTTGCCGAACACGTTCTGCACCTCGGGCACGGTGCGAATGAGCTTGTCGGTCTGCTGCAAGATCTCCCGCGCCTTGCCCACCGAGATATTGGCCGCGGTGGTGGGCATGTACATGATGTCCCCCTCATCGAGCGGCGGAATAAACTCTGAGCCCAGATGCTTGAGCGGCCAGAAGCCCGCGACCGTCACCACCGCCGCCAGCATGAGCGTGGTTTTCGGGCGTGCCAGCACGGCCTTGAGCAGCGGAATATAGCTGCGGGTCAGCATCCGGTTGAGGGGGTTGGCTTGTTCGGCCAGCACCTTGCCGCGGATAAAGTAGCCCATGAGTACCGGCACCAGCGTGATGGATAGCCCGGCCGCCGCCGCCATGGCGTAGGTCTTGGTGTAGGCGAGTGGATGAAACATCCGCCCCTCCTGCGCCTCCAGCGCAAACACTGGCAAAAAGCTCATGGTGATGATGAGCAGGGAGAAGAAGATGGCAGGCCCCACCTCTATGCTCGCCTCTGTGATGATGCGCCAGCGGTTCTTGTCGGTGAGTGCCTCCCGCTCCATGTGTTTGTGGACGTTCTCGATCATCACGATGGCGCCATCGACCATGGCGCCGATGGCGATGGCAATGCCGCCGAGCGACATGATGTTGGCGTTGATCCCCTGCAGGTGCATGACGATAAAGGCCACCAGAATGGCGATGGGCAAGGTGATGACTACCACCAGTGACGAGCGCAGGTGGAACAGGAAGGCCAGACAGACCAGCACCACCACGGCGAACTCCTCCAGCAGCTTGCCGGAGAGGTTGTCGATGGCACGCTGGATAAGATCGGATCTGTCGTAGACGGTGACGACTTCGACCCCCTCAGGCAGGCTGCTTTTCAGCTCCGCCAGCCGCGCCTTGACCCCGTCGATGGTGTGCTGGGCATTCTCGCCATAGCGCATCACAATGATGCCACCCACCACTTCCCCCTCGCCGTTGAGTTCGGCTATGCCGCGCCGCATCTGGGGGCCGGTGACCACATCCGCCACGTCACCCAGCAGCAGCGTGGCGCCGCGCACAGTGGTGCCGAGCGGGATCTGCTTGAGGTCTTCCACGCTCTTCAAATAGCCATTCGAGCGCACCATGTACTCCGCTTCCGCCATCTCGATGACGGAGGCGCCTGTCTCCTGATTGCCCTGCTTGATGGCCGTCTCGATAAGGGATATCGGGATGCCGTAGGCACGCAGCTTGTCCGGGTCGACCCGCACCTGATACTGGCGCACCATGCCGCCGACGGTGGCGACCTCGGAGACGCCATTGACGGTTTGCAGCTCGTACTTGAGGAACCAGTTTTGCAGCGAGGTGAGCTCGCTCAAGTCATGCTTGCCGGTCCTGTCCACCAATGCGTATTGATAGACCCAGCCCACCCCGGTGGCATCGGGGCCGAGCTGGGGGCGGGC
>NZ_CAWNYS010000549.1:0-9077 GCF_963878295.1 Aeromonas sp. HMWF014
CCTGGGGCTGGGGAAGTCATGACTTGCTGGCTGATTTGGGCAACAACGCCCTGTTCGTTCGGATTGCCGTTGCTGAACCCAGCGGCGAAGTGCGGTTTCACCGACATCCAGTGAACGGCTTGCTTCGGGGACAGAATATCCCTGGTCGAGCACCAGGGATGCGGCTTCCAGTTTGAATTAAGCAGTAAATGAGCGACGTAATCTTGTCATTGAACACCTCTGATTATGGTGGCGACTGTACCACCTAAAACGGTGTCCGGGATGATTAGACCACCTTTTCTGAGCACCCAGAATTTACTTATGGCAATCCTGATGATTCTCACTGGGGCTTTCTAACAGAAGGTCTATGCTTATACCTCTACTTCGAAGAGTAAAAACGCGGATATCTAAAGTACCTAGGCTACGGCGAAAACTGCTTCAACTATCACAAAGGCAACGACTGGCGGCTAGCTTGGAGTTTACGCAGGGGCATCAAGGGCAATAATTTCAGCACTGACTTGCAAGCTACCTAGCTAATCGGCAGTTTCCAAGTGTGCCGGGCTACTTTGTGGAGCAATGGAGCAGTATTTTACAGGTTATGGCGAGACAATCCTCGGCTACAGCGTAAACGATTAATCGCTGCCGTTTCTGTGACGGCATCTCGCGGTAATGCTTGAGCCATGCATAGGTAGGGGCTTAAACCAGTACAATCACGTCAATGTAATCTGCCTTGGTGCACATTCAGTATGTTTGGCAGTTTTACTATTTTGGACGGGTAAAATATTGTGACAATCAGTTTGACAAAGCAACAGTATTGACCTTGTTTTTTAACAAGAAGTTGAGTGTTAAAGCAAGGGGTTAGCGCAGTCGGGTGTCTCACCCGGTATAAGTTTCCAGGAGGACAATAGAATATGGCTGTTACAGAACAAAAAATGTCGCGGATGGCTCTAACCGCGATGGTAGTTGGCGGCATGGTCGGGGCCGGGATTTTCTCGCTACCAAGAACCTTTGCCGGAGCAACCGGGCCGCTGGGTGCACTGATTGCGTGGATTATTGCCGGTACCGGCATGTATATGCTGGCGCGAGTTTTTCAATTCTTGGCTGAGCGCAAACCGAATATCGATGCCGGCGTATTCGCTTATGCCAAAGAAGGTTTTGGTGACTATCCGGGCTTTCTCTCGGCTTTCGGATATTGGATCGGCAGTTGCATCGGTAACGTGTCTTACTGGGTGCTGATCAAGTCCACCTTGGGTGCGTTCTTTCCGGTATTCGGCGATGGCAATACGGTAATCGCCATCGGTGTTGCTTCAATCGGCATTTGGTTATTCCATTTCTTGATCCTGCGCGGCGTACAGCAGGCCGCCTTTATCAACAGCATTGTCACGGTCGCCAAGGTCATTCCGATCATGGTGTTTATCGTCTTGCTGTTTTTTGCATTCAAGATCGATCTGTTCAGCATGAATCTGTATGGCGGCGACTTGACTGTAGGCCTGTTCGAACAGGTCAAGGCCACCATGCTGGTCACTGTGTTTGTGTTTATCGGCATTGAAGGCGCCAGCGTGTATTCACGCTACGCCAAAGAGCGCGCCGACGTCGGCAAGGCAACCATCCTGGGCTTTATCGTGGTTACCGGCTTGATGGTGCTGGTTACCTTGCTGCCCTATGCCGTGATGGAGCGCGCCGAAATTGCTGGCCTGCGTCAGCCATCGATGGCTGGCGTGCTGGAGTCGGTAGTCGGCCCGTGGGGGGCGATGTTTGTCAGTGCTGGCTTGCTCGTCTCAGTGCTGGGCGCTTATTTGGCCTGGGCGCTGATCTGTGCGGAGGTGATGTTCGCAGCGGGCAAGTCAAAGGACATGCCGGCGATGTTTGCCAAGGTCAACAAAAACAACGTGCCGGTCACGGCGCTTTGGGTGACCAGCATCATCGTCCAGATCATTGTGATCACCACCTATTGGTCGCGTGATGCGTTCTCGCTGATGCTTAACCTGACTAGCGCCACCACCTTGATCCCCTACCTGTTTGTGGCTGCCTACGGCTTGATGATTGCCAAGCGCAGTGAAACCTATGAGGTGCGTCCACAGGAACGAAATCGCGACCTGCTGATCGCCAGTTTTGCCGTGTTGTATACACTGTTCATGATTTACTCCGGCGGCTTGAAGTTCATCCTGTTGTCGGCGGTGTTGTTTGCGCCTGGCACTGTTTTGTATTTCATCGCCCGCCGCGAGCAGGGCAAGGTGGTGTTCGATAAGGCCTCGGATTGGATCATCTTCGCTGTGATTGCCGCCGCGGCTATTTACGGCGTTTACGGCTTAGCGACTGGCGCTATCTCTATTTAACCAAGGGAGTTGATCATGACAAATGCAAGTGAAGTCAAATTTGGCGTGTATTCGGAAGTTGGCCAGCTGCGCAAAGTGATGGTCTGCGCGCCTGGCCGTGCGCATGCCCGGCTTACCCCGAGCAACTGCGACGAACTGCTGTTCGATGACGTTATGTGGGTCGAGAACGCTAAACGTGATCACTTCGATTTCACCAACAAGCTGCGCGATCGCGGCGTTGATGTGGTCGAAATGCACAGCTTATTGGCTGAAACTGTCGCAATTGCTGAAGCCAAGAAGTGGATTCTTGATCATCAGGTTGTGCCTAATCAGGTTGGCCTTGGGCTGGTAGATGAGATTCGTAGCTACCTCGAAGGCTTGTCACCACGAGATCTGGCCGAGACGCTGATCGGCGGCTTGTCCACTGACGAGTTTCCCGAAACCTTCGGCGGCGAAACCCTCAAGCTGGTGCGTGAAGCCGCAGGTGTGACCGAATACCTGCTGCCGCCTTTGCCGAATACCTTGTACACCCGTGACACCACCTGCTGGATTTACGGCGGCGTTACGCTTAACCCGCTGTACTGGTCGGCGCGTCACGAAGAGACCATCCTCACCACCGCTATTTATAAGTTCCATCCCGATTTTGCTGGCAAGGTCAAAGTCTGGTGGGGCGATCCTACCGAAGACCATGGCATGGCCACCTTAGAGGGCGGCGATGTAATGCCGATCGGCAAGGGTAACGTGCTGATCGGCATGAGCGAACGAACCTCGCGTCAGGCCATTAGCCAGTTGGCCGCGACCTTGTTCAAGCAAGGTGCAGCGGAGCGGGTAATCGTTGCAGCGATGCCTAAACTGCGTGCGGCTATGCACTTGGACACCGTGTTCACCTTTGCTGACCGCGACTGCGTGCTGCTTTACCCAGACATAATGGACCACGTCAGCACCTTCTCGTACCGCCCAAGCGACAAGCCAAGCGGTATCGAACTGGTCAAGGAAAAGGGCCGCTTTACCGATGTAGTTGCGCAATCCTTGGGTCTGAAGAAACTTCGGGTGGTGGAAACCGGTGGTAACGCTTACATGCGTGAGCGCACGCAGTGGGACAGCGGCGCCAACTTGGTGTGCGCATCGCCGGGGGTGGTATTTGCCTATGATCGTAACGTGCACACCAACACCCTGTTGCGAAAAGAGGGGATCGAAGTGGTCACCATCGTTGGTTCCGAACTCGGTCGTGGCCGTGGTGGCGGCCATTGCATGACCTGCCCGATCAGCCGTGATGAGGTAGATTTCTAAGCGAAGTCTCCAACAGCAATCGCCGCCAATTTTGGCGGCGGTTTTAATGGTGCTGGTGACAACGCGTTAAGCGGCAGACAATGGCGCTAAGCTCAAGCGCTGCATGTCTAGCCGTCATATGAACATTAACCGAGGCCTATCTGAATGTTCAGTTTTATTCGCAGACCTAGCACGCCGCAACCACTGTCGCTGTTTGAGGCGATCATTCCGGTCGCTTGCCTGGTTGTCTTGGTTGCCTTGTCTTATTTTTTATTTGGTGATGCTGGCGCCGGTGGCCCTAACCAGGTTGCGCTGGTTACCGCGACGATGATTGCGGTATTTATCGGTTGGCGTCGTGGACACACGCTTGAGGCGCTGGGTAAAGCCGCGACTGATAGCGTGTCCACTGGCATTGGTGCGATCTTTATTTTGTTCGCGGTCGGCGGCCTGATTGGCACTTGGGCACTCAGTGGCACGCTGGTGGCTATGGTTTATTACGGATTACAGCTACTTAATCCAGATTACTTCTTCGTAACCGCTTGCGTGATCAGTGCCATCGTTTCGGCCAGTATTGGTAGCTCTTGGACAGTCGTCGGCACCATCGGTGTTGGTTTTATGGGGATTGCCATGAGCATGGGCTTGAATCCGGCGATAGCAGCGGGCGCGGTGATCTCGGGTGCTTACTTTGGCGATAAGTCGTCGCCACTCTCTGATTCGGCCAATCTCTCTGCAGCCGCTGCTGGTGTCGATCTGTATCAGCATATCCGTGAAACGCTGCTGACCTCGCTAATGGCCTTGTTGCTCTCGTTAGTGTTTTTCTTTATGTGGGGTGAGCCCGGAGATTTCGACGCCGCAGATAAAATTGCCGCGATTCAAAACTCATTCCAGCCACAGTTGGTGATGTTTGTGCCGCTAGTGTTGGTGATTTTGTTGGCATTGTTCCGCTTTCCGCCCTTTACCGCTATTTTCCTTGGCTCGATTGCCGGTGGTCTACTCGCGGCGGTTATGGCCCCGGAGCGGGTGCTGGCTTTTGCCGCTGCCAACGAGGGAATTCCGCAGTGGCTGGCGTTATTGGAAGGCGTCTGGCGGGCCTTGGCCAGTGGCTATACCTCAACCTCGGGCTTTGCTCCGATGGACATGCTGGCATCGCGTGGCGGTATGGGCAGCATGCTCAATACCATCTGGCTGATTATCAGCGCCTTGGCGTTTGGTGGGGTAGTTGAGAAGGTCGGGGTGCTTGAGCGGCTAATCACCCCGATTATTCAGAAAGCTAAGTCGGACGGTGCTTTGGTTGCCTCGCTGGCAACCTCAATTGTGGCCACTAATATCGTTACCGCCGACCAATACATCGCCATTGTGCTGCCGGGGCGGATGTTTAAATCTGCCTTTGCCAAGCGTGGCCTGGCCCCTGTGGTGCTATCGAGGGCGGTCGGCGATACCGCGACGCCAACCTCGGCGTTAATCCCTTGGAACAGTTGCGGCGCCTATATGGCGGCCACTTTGGGGGTAACGACTTGGAGCTACGCACCCTATGCGGTGTTCTGTTTTATCAGCCCGTTACTGACCATCGCAGTGGCTTACGCAGGATTTCGCATGTTGCGTTTGCCAAGCAAGGCTGTGCGGCCAACAAGCTGAGTGGCTCGTGCGCCGGCTATGTTTACGTAGCTTGTAGTGGTCAACTAAATTCGGACACTTGATTAGGCCGATCTTCGGCTTTTGCTGGCTGTATTCCGTCATTGTGTTGATTTGGACGGCGCCAGTTGTAGTAACCCATCAGGTAATGTACCACCTAAAATGGTGTCCGGGATGATTAGACCACTACAGTAGCAGCGTCTGCGCGGTGCCTACATGGTCACAATACGCTCTTATATTCTGAAAGGATGAGTTGATCACATGCTAAAAACATCGATAAATGCAGCGATTTTACTGGCGTCGGCATTGCCGGCTTTTACTGTGTTCGCCGCTGAGCCGCAGCTTATTTGCTTTGGCAATGAGCCGTCATGGAGCCTGCAGTTTAGTGACAAAAGTCGAGCGCAATTGCTCTTGCCCGAACAGAAAGCGGTCGATTTCCTCGGCCAGAAAACGCATCTGCTTGCGCTCAAAGAGTACGCTTGGCGCGGCAAGCCAGTAACCGGTAAGGGCGGCGAAGCAGTCGCGCTGCTGCGTGAGGCGAGCTGTAGCGACGGTATGTCTAACACCCAACATCCAATGAGCGCAAGGGTATCTCTGCCAGACGGGCAACTGTTGGCAGGTTGTTGTCGTGTGCCGAAGCCAGCTAAGGATACCACGGATACCACCGCCAAGCCGCTCACACTAGAGGGGCCAACATGGCAGTTAGACTCTCCGGGCGGTAGCTTTGCCGGTATCGCAATTGACGCGGCAAAGCCTGTAACGGTACGTTTTGAGGCAGGCCGTTTGAGCGGTTTTTCCGGCTGTAATAGGCTTATGGGTGGCTATAACCTGAGTACTGGCAAGGTGAAAATTAGCATGTTAGCCGGTTCGATGATGGCTTGCCCGGAGCCACAAACGGCGCTGGAGAACGCCGTGAGAGCGGCACTCAGCGGCACTCTGGCGTATGCCATTAATACTGAGCAACTGAGCCTGAGCACTGCCACTGGTGCGGTATTGACATTTAAAGCGCAGCCCGCGGCAACGCTTGAGGGCGTGTACTGGGATGTAACTGGATTCAACAACGGCCGCCAAGCAGTCGTTAGCGCTCTGCCTGGCACGCGTTTGAGCATGGTCTTTGAGCAAGGCCAGGTACACGGCAGCAGCGGTTGCAATACTTATCAGGCGAGCTTTACCTCGGTCGAAAATCGCCTGAGCATCGGCCCATTGCTGAGCACACGTATGGTTTGCCCCGCCGATGGTGTGATGCAACAAGAGCGCGAGTTTCTCGCGGCGCTGGAGTCGGTAAAACTATGGGAAATACGTGGCGGTTTGTTGGATGCGCATCGTGCGGATGGCGAGCGGGTGTTTAATGCCGTCGTCAGCGCTCCATAAGAACCCACAATCCATTTGATGGACACAGTACCGATCATGCACAACGCTAAACAGTACCGCGCATCGACAACAGGAGCTTGTCCTATGAGTGTGCGCAACCTTCTACTGATCGGTTTTACCCTCGCCTGTGTGGCGGCAGCCTTTTTGTTACCGGCCGTGCCGCAGCCGCTGGCTTACCATAATTTTGCCGACCAACGCAGCTTCTTGGGGATCCCGCATTTCAATAACGTGGTCTCCAATATAGGTTTTTTTCTGGCGGGTACCTTGGGGTTGGCCCTGCTAATCCGCAGCCGCGTGCGGTTTGAATTTATGCGTGAGCGTTGGCCTTATTTGGTGTTTTTCTTTGGTATATTCGCGACTGCTTTAGGTTCAAGTTACTACCATCTAGCCCCCGACAATGACCGACTGTTCTGGGACCGTCTGCCGATGACCATTACCTTTATGGCCTTAGTCGCCAGCCAGATTTCAGATCGCATCAGCGTGCGCACCGGGCTAGTGTTATTAGTACCGATGTTACTGATTGGTGCCTTATCGGTTATTTACTGGCGTGTGACCGAGCGGCAAGGCGTTGGCAACGTGCTGCCGTACGCAATGCTGCAGGCTTATGCAGTACTGGCTTTACTTTTTCTGGCTATTTTGCAACCATCACGTTACTCACGCGGTAGTGATCTTTACTGGATCTTTAGCTGGTATGTGTTAAGCAAGGTGCTCGAAACCTATGACGCCGAAATCCTTAGTCTTAGCCATTTTGTCAGCGGCCATACCTTGAAACATTTTGCCGCCTCGCTGGGCGGTTTTATTGCCTGTTACATGCTGATAAATCGTGTGTTACAACATCCAGCAACGACGGCTGATGAGTCGCTTAAAACACCATCAACACTGCCTTAATCATCAGTACAGGGGGGTCTATGCGTTACGTTTACGCCGCTTTAATCATCGTCATCACGACGACTGTTTTACTGTTTAAAATTCAAAATATAAGTCTTGTCACAGTTTCGCTGCTTAATATGAGCCTGACGCTGCCGGCGTCGCTACTGATCGCCGGCGTTTACGTGCTTGGCATGCTCACCGGCAGCGCACTCTGGTCGCTTCTGCGCAGCTGGCTACAGGCCGCGATGCGCAAGCCCGGGTAACACCATCGCCGGCGAGTTTACGCCGGCTACACCTAAACCAATTAGGCAACGCAAAGGAAACACACCAATATGAGCAATTTCTGGGATTTCTTCTGGTTAATACTCTCAAGTTTTATCTTTATCGCTTACCTTTTGGTGCTGTTCCAGATCGTCGGCGATCTGTTTCGCAACACTGAAATGGGCGGCGGATTTAAAGCTCTGTGGATCCTCGGACTGATATTTTTGCCGATGTTTACCGCGCTGATTTACATTATTAGCAATGGCGCAGGCATGGCCCAGCGTCAACGTGCGGCGATGCAGCGGGCCAAATCAGATACCGAAGACTATATTCGGCAAGTGGCAGGTAAATCACCAGTCGAGCAGATCTGCGAGGCCAAAGCCTTGCTCGATAACGGCGCGATTAATGCTGATGAATATGCCCAACTCAAAGCCAAAGCACTTGCCTAAACATATGCAGCGCCGCATCTTAGCGCTCAACCGTTAAACCAGAGAGCCCGCTGATGATGCGGGCTTTTCGGTTTTTGCTGCAAGCGTCACGCATACACCCAGCTGGGCAAGATGGCGAACGTTTTTTGACCAAGAGAAACAGGTTTGACCCTGCGATCCCGCTGTGATTTTATGCTCCTTTTTCAGGAGTGCCTTCATGTCTATTGATGCTGTTTTTGCTCAGTTTTTCGATGATATTCCCGACCCTCGCCAGCATGCCAAGATTTATTATCCCTTCTACGATGTCCTGTTTCTCACCGTCTGCGCTGTGATCGGCGGTGCAGACGGCTGGGAAGATATTGAAGATTTCGGTGAGGTTCATCTTCCTTGGTTTCAATCCAAGGGGCTGTTTAAAAATGGTATTCCTGTCCATGACACCATCGCCATGATCATCTCCGGTATCAAACCAGAGCCGTTTCAGGCCGCGTTAGTACGTTGGACTCAAGCCATCAACCAGCACACCGATGGCGCCTTGGTCGCTATCGATGGCAAAACCCTGCGCAGTTCCTATAACTGTGAAGATCGAACGTCGACCATTCACATGGTAAGCGCCTATACTGCCGCCAATAAGCTGGTGCTCGGACAGATAAAAACCGACGCCAAGTCCAATGAAATCACCGTCATTCCCGACTTGTTGGTGTTGCTCGACATCAAAGGCAGCCTAGTATCCACCGATGCGATGGGGTGCCAAACCGAGATCGCCGAGACCATCCTCCAGCAAAGTGGCGATTACTTGTTGGCCGTCAAAGGCAACCAGCCCAAGTTGTTCGAGGCGGTCCGGCCCCGCTGGCGGCGACCCCATTATGCGCAGCAACGATGACACTTGATAAGGGGCATAGGCACATTGATGGTCGTGAGTACCCTATCATGGCGGCGGGTGAGTTAGCCGCCC
>NZ_CAWNYS010000550.1:0-1405 GCF_963878295.1 Aeromonas sp. HMWF014
TGAAGTGGGTGCCCAGGTCGTGGTGGACAACACCTTCCTCTCGCCGCTGCTGCAACAGCCGCTGGCGTTGGGTGCGGATCTGGTGGTGCACTCTACCACCAAGTACATCAACGGCCACTCCGACGTGGTGGGGGGCGTGGCCATTGCCAAGGAGCAGACACTGGCCGAGTCGCTGGGGTGGTGGGCCAACTGTCTGGGGCTCACCTCCGGGGCGTTTGACTCCTACCTCACCCTGCGCGGTCTGCGCACCCTGGCCCCCAGATTGCGCGCCCATCAGGAGAACACGGATCGCATCCTTGCCTTCTTGCAGCAACAGCCGCTGGTCAAAAAAATCTATCACCCCAGCCTGCCGACCCATCCGGGTCACGATATTGCGCGCCGTCAACAGTCAGGTTTCGGCGCCATGCTAAGTTTTGAACTCGATTGCAGCGAGGCCGGATTGCGTACCTTCCTCGCAGCACTCACCCTCTTTTCGGTGGCCGAATCCCTCGGCGGGGTGGAGAGTCTGGTGGCCCATCCAGCCAGCATGACCCACAGGGCCATGACCCCGGCGGCGCAGCAGGCAGCAGGCATCAGCGCCCAGCTGCTACGGCTGTCGGTTGGCATAGAACACGGTGAAGACCTGGTGGCCGATCTGGCTCAGGCTTTTGAACAGGTGCAGCAGGCAGAGCAGGTAGCGAAGTAATGGAACAGCAGCAAGGAGAGATCGCGGTGGTAACAGTAGCAGGATTGAAGCGGCGCCATGTGCACAAGTTTGGTGGCAGCAGTCTGGCGGATCCGGTCTGCTATCGCCGGGTCGCGGCGATAGTCGAGCAACAGGTCGGCGGGAACGAGCTGATCGTGGTCTCCGCCGCTGGCAAGACCACCAACCGGTTAATCCAGCTGGTGGAGCTGGCCGAGGTGGGGGATGAGGCCGCCGGTGAAGCCATCTCCGCCCTGCAAGCCTATCAGCAGAGCCTGATCGACGGCCTGCTGGAGGGGGAGCTGCAGCTCGACCTCAGCCAGCAGCTGGCCGACGATATGCAGCTGATCGCCAAGACCCTGGAGGGGCAGTTTGACCGCTTCGCACGCAACGGCCTGCTCGCCTTTGGCGAGGTGTGGTCGGCGCGCCTCTTGGCGGCCCTGCTCACCAGCCGCGGCGACAAGGCCATCTGGCTCGATGCCCGCAGTTTCCTGCGCGCCGAGGACGGTGCCCTGGTCAAGGTGGATACCGCCCTTTCCAGCGAGCTGCTCAAGGCGCGGCTGGCCGAACATGCCGGTCGTATCGTGGTGACCGGTTTTATCGCCGCCGACATGGAGGGGCGTTCCCTGCTGCTCGGTCGCAACGGTTCAGACTACAGCGCCAGCCTCCTGGCCCTGCTGGCGGATGGTGAATCCACCACCATCTGGAGCGACGTGGCGGGGG
>NZ_CAWNYS010000550.1:1415-4236 GCF_963878295.1 Aeromonas sp. HMWF014
CACCCTGCGTTGCAGCTACAACCCGGACGAAGGCTGCACCCATATCCTGCGCCGTGCGCCGCGCTCCGGCGGTGCCCGCATCGTCTCCTCGGTAGATCAGATCGCTCTCATAGAGCTGAAGGTGCTGCCGCAGACCCACTTTGATCAGACAGTCGCGGTCATCGAGGCCCATCTGGCCCGTCATCGCCTCAATCCGCTCACCTTGCAGCGCCAGCCGGATCGGCGGGTGCTGCGTCTGGCCTACACCCTGGAAGTGGCGGAAGGGGCGTTCGAGATACTGCGCGACTTCCAGTTGCAGGGCAGCTTCACTGGCCTCATCCAGAAAGAGGGGTTCAGTCTGGTGGCTCTGGTGGGGGCCGGGGTAACCGATAACGCCGAGCAGTGTCACCGCTTCTATCAGCTGCTGGCGGATCAGCCGCTGGAGTTTGTGCAGGTGGCCAGGGATGGCCTGAGTCTGGTGGCCGTAGTGCGCCAAGTGGTGTTGGAGCCGCTGCTGATCGCCCTGCACAGCGCCCTGTTCAGCCGCCCGACCCGGGTTGGGCTGGTGGTGTTCGGCAAGGGGAATATCGGCGGCCACTGGCTGAGCCTCTATGGCCGCGAGAAGGCCCGTCTCGAACATGAACTCAATCTGGCGCTCACCCTCTACGGCGTATTCAGTTCGGAAGGGGGCTTGCTGGACGAAGAGGGGATGGATCCCCTCAAGGTGCAGGACAAGTTCAACCCCAAGCCGCTGATCTGGCCCGAGCTGCTGGCCCAGCTGGAGCAGCACAGCTTCGATACCCTGATAGCCCTCGACATGACCGCCAGCGAGACGGTGAGCCGCTATTACCCGGATTTCGCCCAGCTCGGCATCCACATCATCGCCGCCAACAAGTTTGCCGGTGCCGCCGACAGCGAGTTCTACCAGCGCATCAAACAGACCTGCCGCGACCATCAGGTGCAGTGGCGCTATAACGCCACCGTGGGGGCCGGGCTGCCAATTCAGTCCAGCATCCAGATGCTGCGCCAGAGTGGCGACCGCATTCAGGGGGTCTCCGGCATCTTCTCCGGCACTCTCTCCTGGCTGTTCCAGCAATATGACGGCACGCGCCCCTTCTCCGAGCTGGTGGACGAGGCGTGGCAGCACGGCCTGACCGAGCCGGATCCCCGCGAAGACCTCTCCGGTCAGGATGTGAGGCGCAAGCTGCTCATTCTGGCGCGGGAAGCGGGCTTTGAGCTCGACTCCGCCGACATCGAGCTGGAAAATCTGGTGCCCGTCTCCCTGCGCAAGGCGAGCACGGATCAGTTCATGGACAGGCTCAAAGAGCTGGATGGCCCGATCCAGACCGCCTTCGAGGGAGCCAAGCGCCTCGGCAAGGTGCTGCGCTACGTGGCCCGCTTCGAGCACGACGGCAAGGCCAGGGTTGGACTGGAAGCGCTGGAGCCCCACCACCCGTTCGCCAACCTGCTGCCGTGCGATAACATTTTCGCCATCGAGAGCGACAGCTACCGCACCAACCCGCTGGTCATTCAAGGGCCGGGCGCAGGCCGGGAAGTCACGGCTGCTGCCATCCAGTACGACCTCTGGCAAATCTGCGCCAGCCTGT
The DNA here is from genome assembly GCF_963878295.1 of Aeromonas sp. HMWF014. NCBI lineage: Bacteria > Pseudomonadati > Pseudomonadota > Gammaproteobacteria > Aeromonadales > Aeromonadaceae > Aeromonas > Aeromonas sp. HMWF014. The sequence continues at coordinate 3,002 of NZ_CAWNYS010000550.1, forward strand.
AAGCGCGGATGTTGCAGTTCAACAACCGCGGGTAGTAAAAACACAAAGGGCGCCGAGGCGCCCTTTGTTGTAGGGGAGTGATGTCCCGACTATCAACCCGTGTTGCGCATACCTGCCGCAATACCGGCGATGGTAACCATCAGCGCCTGATCCAGCTCGGGGTGCAGGGTCTCCGGGTTCTTGCGCGAGCGACCCAGCAGCTCGACCTGCAGCACGTTGAGCGGATCCGTGTAGGGGTTGCGCAGCTTGATGGACTCCTTGATCCAGGGCTGGTCGTCGAGCAGATCGCCCTGCGGGCGCAGCTCCAGCACCACCTGAATGGAATCGGCAAGCTCCTGGCGCAGCTGTTTGCCCAGGCCCCACAGCTCATTGGGTACCAGACGGGTGTCGTAGTACTCGGCGAGCCAGAGGTCGGCCTTGAGGAACACCATCTCCAGCATCTCGAGGCGAGTGCGGAAGAAGGGCCACTGGCGGCTCATCTCTTCCAGCACGCTCTTCTGACCGCCGGTGATGGCCTGTTGCAGCCCCTTGTGGGCGCCGAGCCAGGCCGGCAGCATCAGCCGGTTCTGGGTCCAGGCGAAGATCCAGGGGATGGCGCGCAGGCTCTCGACGCCGCCGTTGGGCTTGCGCTTGGCCGGGCGGGAGCCGAGCGGCAGCTTGCCGAGTTCCATCTCGGGGGTGGCGGCACGGAAGTAGGGCACGAAGTCCGGGTGGCCGCGCACTATGCTGCGGTAGTGATCGCAGGAGACGGTGGCCAGCTGCTCCATCACGGCGCGCCAGCACTCCTTGGGCTTGGGTGGCGGCAGCAGGTTCCCTTCCAGCACGGCGCTGGTGTAGAGGTTCAGGCTGTGGATGGCCACTTTCGGCAGGCCGAACTTGAAGCGGATCATCTCGCCCTGTTCGGTCACCCGCAGGCCACCGCGCAGGGATCCCGGCGGTTGTGAGAGGATCGCCTGATGGGCGGGGGCGCCGCCACGGCCGACGGTGCCGCCACGGCCATGGAACAGGGTGAGGCGCAGCTTGTTGGCCTCGGCCAGTGCCACCAGGGATTCCATGGCGGCGTACTGGGCCCAGCCGGCGGCCATCATGCCCGCATCCTTGGCGGAATCCGAGTAGCCGATCATCACGTACTGACGACCCTGGATGTAACCGCGATACCAGTCCACCGACAGCAGGCGTTCCATCACGGCGGTGCCCGCCATCAGGTCTTCCTGGGTCTCGAACAGGGGGGCGAC
>NZ_CAWNYS010000550.1:4246-6627 GCF_963878295.1 Aeromonas sp. HMWF014
TTGCAGCCAGCCTCTTTGAGCAGCAGTTGCACCGCCAGCACGTCGGATGGTGCGCCGGCCATGGAGATGATGTAGATGCCGAATGCATCGGGATCGTGACCGGCGATCACCCGACAGGTGTCTATGGTTTCGCGGGTCTCGTCGCTCGGTTCCCAGTCGGTCGGGATCAGCGGGCGGCGTGAGTTCAGCTCGTTGAGCAGGAAGGCTTGCTTGTCGTCCTCGCTCCACTCGGCGTAGTCGCCCATACCGAGGTAACGGGTCAGCTCGGAGAAGACCTGACCATGGCGTTCACCATCCTGACGGATGTCCAGCTTGACCAGATGGATGCCGAAGCAGGCCAGCTTGCGCAGCACGTCCAACAGCATGCCGTCGGCGATGTTGCCCATGCCGCAGGCGTGCATTGAGTGGTAGCAGAGCTCCAGCGGCTCGCGCAGCTGGGCCGTGGTCTTGACCAGATCCCGGCTCTCGCTCACCTGACCCTGCACCTTGGCGGTGAGAAATTCCTGGGTTTCGCGCAGCTGTTCACGCAGCTCGCGCACCAGGGCGCGGTAGGGCTCGGGGTGATCGCCCACCCGCTCGCGCACGGCGTCGGTGCAGTCGGACATGGAGAGCTCGGAGGTGAGCTCCTTGATGTCCTTGTAGAAGAGGCTCACTGCCATCCAGCGGCCCAGCTCCAGCACCTCTGCGGTCACCTTGGCGGTGACGAAGGGATTGCCGTCACGGTCACCGCCCATCCAGGAGGTGAACTTGACCGGCGCGGCATCCAGCGGCAGCCGCACACCCAGGTGCTGTTGCAGACGCTCGTCCAGGTTGCGCATGAATTCGGGAATGGCCGGCCACAGGCTGTTTTCCACCACGGCAAAGCCCCACTTGGCTTCGTCCACCGGGGTCGGGCGCTGCTCGCGGATCTCGTTGGTGTGCCAGGCCTGGTTGACCAGCTGTTCGATGCGATTGAGGATCTTGTCCCGTTCGCGGGGCAGCAGATCGGAGAGTTCCAGCGCCTCCAGGCAGTCGTTGAGCTGGACGTGCTTGTGGATCAGGGTGCGACGGGTCACCTCGGTCGGGTGAGCGGTCAGTACCAGATCGATATCCAGCTCGCGCACGGCCTGGATGATGGCCTCCTGCGTCAGGTTGGAGGCCTTGAGCTTGGCGAACATCTGCTCCAGCGGGTCCGGGGTGCAGACCTGCTCTTCGCAGCGACGGGAGATGGTGTGGAACTGTTCGGCCACGTTGGCCAGGTTGAGGAACTGGCTGAAGGCGCGGGCTACCGGCAACAGCTCGTCATCGCTCAGGGTGCGCAGGGTATCGAGCAGACGTTCCCGGTCAGCCTCATTACCTTTGCGGGAGGATTTGGCCAACTGGCGAATGGTTTCGATCTTGTCGAGGAAGGCCTCTCCTTGATGATCCTTGATGGACTTGCCCAGCAGTTGACCCAGCATGCCTACGTTGGCGCGTAGCGCGGCGTACTTTTCGTTCATTCCACATCCTTATCTGGTTGGTGTCTCTCTCCATCCGAGGTGAGAGACAGCCTCACTTATTGTTGTGTGATTACAACATATGCTCCGTCATCTTAGGGCGACAATCTACCCAGATTATCTGCGCAAGGTCAAATAACAGGCCGATTCAGAACATGTATTTCCCTCACCTGTCCCGAGGCGGCATGTTATGTAACTTACTTACATTTTCGTCAACTCAGAGGCAAAACCGGCGGATCAGGTGTTGCAGCACCGCCGTGGTCGGCTTGACGAAGGAGAGATCCAGGTATTCGTCCGGTTGATGGGCCTGAGTGATATGGCCAGGGCCCAGCACTATGGTCTGGCATCCCAACTGCTGGATAAAGGGTGCCTCGGTGCAGTAGTTGACCGACTCGGCCGCCCGACCGCTCGCCTTCTCGGCCTCGCGCACCAGCTCTGAGTCATCCGCGCAGGCATAGGCGGGGATGGGTTCGTGCAGGTGTTGCAGGTGCAGGCAGCCCGGCTGGTGGATTTCGATGGGGGAGAGCGCCTCCTTCAGCATGCCCATCAGCTCGTCTGGCCCCACCTGCGGGGTGGGGCGCATATCTATGTGCAGTTCACAGCAGCCGCAGATGCGGTTCGGGCTGTCGCCACCCTGGATGTAACCGAGGTTCAGGGTCGGTTGCGGCACCGCGAACCGGTAGTCGGCATAAGTCTCTTCCAGATGCAGCTGCAGGCGCAGCACCCGACCCATGGCCTGATGCATGATCTCCAGCGCATTGACGCCGTTGGCGGGATCCGAGCTGTGACCGCTCTTGCCGGTAATGCGGATCGCCTCCGACATGTGTCCCTTGTGGGCCACCACAGGCACCAGTCCGGTGGGTTCGCCGATCACCGCGTAGTCGGGTTTGATCTCGGCTGCGGCGG
>NZ_CAWNYS010000550.1:6637-7647 GCF_963878295.1 Aeromonas sp. HMWF014
GGTGAGATCGATTTCTTTGAGCGCTTCCACTATGAAGGCGAAGAAGCCCTTCATGTCGATGGTGCCGAGGCCATACAGGCGGTTGCCCTCTTCGGTCACCTTGAAGGGATCTTTGCTCCAGGCGCCCTCGTCGAACGGGACAGTATCGGTATGGCCAGCCAGTAGCAGGCCGCCCTCGCCCTGGCCGATCGTCGCCACCAGGTTGAACTTGCCGGGCAGGTCCGGCAGCGCCGTCACCTCGCAGTGGAAGCCGAGCTGGCCGAACCAGTCGGCCAGCAGTCTGATCACCGCCTCGTTGCTCTGATCCCAGCGGGGATCCGTGCTGCTTATGGAGGGAATCGCAATAATATTCTTATAAAGTGCAAAAAAATCCAGATTGGCCATCAGCTCCTCCTTGCGTCACCGGAATGTTTCTGTTAGAAAATACAAATGCAAAGTGAGTGCATGAATATTCTGTGAGTTTGCCTGAATTCGTGGCTCATCAACAAGGCTTCTAGTTGTAAGGGAAAGTTAATGTTCTGTCACCTGATCTATAACCGACGACACAACCCCGCCTGAATTGCCCCTCCGCACTCGTTGCATTGAAGGGGCGGTTCCTCACCCCTTGCACTGTCTGCAGCGCCATGCTGTGAATTTCGAACCCTGACTTGGAATACTCAATAATGCTTAACGCCGTTATCGTCGGTGCCAGTGGCTACGCGGGAGCCGAACTGGCCGCACTGGTCCAGAACCATCCACAACTCAAGCTGTTCGGCCTCTACGTGTCGGCCGGCAGCCAGGATGCGCACAAGCCTTTCTCTTCTCTCCATCCCCAGTGGGTCGGTGCGCTGGATCTGCCGCTGCTGCCGCTGGACGAGGATGGCATGACCCGGATCCTGACCCAGGCCGATCTGGTGCTGCTGGCCACCGCCCACGAGGTGAGCGCCACGCTTGCGCCCCAGTTTCTCGCCAAGGGCCTGCCGGTGTTCGATCTCTCCGGTGCTTTCAGGGTCAAGGATCAAGGCTTCTAC
>NZ_CAWNYS010000551.1:0-3236 GCF_963878295.1 Aeromonas sp. HMWF014
CCCCGGCGGCGGCCGACGGCTTCGGTCCCAGCTGGGTGGTACCGCTGGCCAAGCTGGAAGGCTGTATCAACTTTATTGCCCGCAACGGTGACCTGGCCAACCTGACCGGTGCCAACATGAAGGTGATCTTCAGCGATCATCCGGATCGCACCGTGGCCATCGTCGCGGGCAAGAGCGAAGTCTTCGGCAGTCGTGCCGACGCCTTTAACGCCGCCTTTGGCGTGGCGGGGGCCAGCGCCCATCTGATTGATAGCAACACCCTGATCTGGCAAGGGGGCAAGGACAAGCCTCATGTGCGCCTCTATTACACAGCGTCGGGCACCATCAAGGCCAATGGGGAGGGGGTATTCGACTTCCCCTACATTACCCTGACCCCGACCAGCCTGACCGCCGAGCAGCAGGCCAAGTATCCGCACCTCAAGGATGCCGCCGCCTTCGCCCTGCCTTTGGTTGCAGATCTCAAGCCTCTGCTCAAGGGCGAGCTGGTGGCCATCGGCACAGATGCTGAGGGCATCTTGCAGGGGGCGACCCTGGTGCAGAGCGCCGGTGCCATCGATGCCCTCTATGCCGACGCCGCCGCCAAACTGGCCTATGGCGCCATCGTCGAGGGGGGTAACGTCACCTTCCGGCTGTGGGCACCGACCGCCAAGTCGGTCAAGCTGGCGCTGTTCGATGCTCAGCATAGGGCGCTGGGCGTGCGCACCATGACTCGGGACGAGGCCAGCGGCAGCTGGAGCGTGCAGGGGGGCAGCGAGCTTGTCGGCAAGTTCTACCGCTATGACATCCAGGTCTATCACCCGGTCAGCCGCAAGCTGGAGTCCTATCAGGTGACAGACCCTTACTCCCTGAGCCTGGCGATGAACTCCGAGTTCAGTCAGGTGGTGGATCTCGACGATCCGGCCCTCAAGCCGGAAGGGTGGGACAGCCTCAAAGCGCCCCACAGTCAGCAGAATCCTGCCGACATCACCATCTATGAGGCCCATGTCCGCGATCTGACCGGCAATGACGACTCCACCTTGCCTGCGCACCGCGGCAAGTTCCTCGGCCTGACCGATAGCGACAGTGTGCCGGTCAAGCACCTGCAGGCGCTGGCCAAGAGCGGCGTCAGCCACCTGCATTTGCTGCCTGTGTTCGACCTTGCCACCGTCAACGAGGATCCGGCCAAGGTGGCCAACCTTGGCGATGACTTCAGCAAGTTGTGTCAGGTCAACCCGGAGGTGCTGGGTTCCAAGTTTGGCGGCTACTGCGGCGGCGGCCAGACCATAGCGGCTGTGCTGACCGATCTGCAGGGGGCCGACAGCAAGGAGAACCCGCAGGTGCAGGAGCTTTATGGCTATCTGCGCGGGGTAGACTCCTTCAACTGGGGTTATGACCCTTACCACTACACCACGCCGGAAGGCTCCTACGCCACCAACGCCGAAGGTAGCCAGCGCATTCTGGAGTTCCGCGAGATGGTCAAGGCCATCAAACAGAACATCGGCATGAACGTGGTGATGGACGTGGTCTACAACCACACCCACGACGCTGGCCTGGGTCCCAAGTCGGTGCTCGACAAGATAGTGCCCTGGTACTATCAGCGCCTCAATCCGGAGACCGGCTCGGTCGAGACCTCCACCTGCTGCTCCAACACGGCGCCGGAACACGCCATGTTCGCCAAGCTGATGGATGACTCGTTGGTGACCTGGGCCCGTGACTACAAGATCGATGCCTTCCGCTTCGATCTGATGGGCCACCACCCGAAAGATCAGATGGTGCAGGCGCTGGCCGTGGTGAAGCAGGTCAATCCCGAGATGTACTTCTACGGCGAGGGCTGGAACTTCGGCGAGGTTGCCGATGACAAGCGTTTCGTGCAGGCGACCCAGAAGCATCTGGGCGGCACTGGCATCGGCTCCTTCTCCGACCGGCTGCGAGATGCGGTACGCGGCGGCAGTCCGTTTGACGGTGGCGACACCATTCGCAAGACCCAGGGTTTTGGCAACGGCGCCCTGGTGGATGCCAACGAGATGGATGGCGTCGATCTGGCCACCGCATTGCACCAATCTGACCTGGTTCGCCTCGGCATGGCCGGTAACCTCAAGGATTTCGTGCTGACCGACAAGGATGGCATACCGAAGAAGGGCTCCGACATCGACTACGACGGTCAGCGCGCGGGTTATGCCCAGGATCCGACCGAGATCCAGAACTATGTCGACAAGCACGACAACCAGACCCTGTTCGACAACCTGATCTACAAGGCGCCGGAAGGAGCCGATCTGGTGCGGATGCAGGGGGTGTCGCTCGCCACCGCCATGTTGGGACAGGGTATTCCGTTTACCCACGCCGGTGTCGAGCTGTTGCGTTCCAAGTCCATGGAGCGGGATAGCTTCGACTCCGGTGACTGGTACAACAGGGTCGACTACACCCTGGCCGACAACAACTTCGACAAGGGGTTGCCGCGCAAGGATAAGGATGGTGACAACTATCCGCTGATCGAGCAGGTGCTCGGCAAGCATGTCAAGCCGAGCGGGGCCGACATGGCGACCATGGTGGGCTTCTACCAGGAGCTGGCCGAGCTGCGTCAATCCTCCCGTCTGCTGCGTCTGGGCAGTGGCGCCGAGGTGATCAAGCGGGTCGATTTTCGCAATACCGGGCCGGATCAGGTGCCGGGCCTCATCGTGATGACGGTGGATGACGGTGTGACCTCAGGTGCGGATCTGGATCCTGCCATCGAGGGTCTGGTGGTGATGATCAACGCCACCAACCAGCCCCAGAGCATTGGCGACTTCCGTGACGGCAAGGATCAGCCCATCGACCTGAGCACTCTGCAGCTGAGCCCGGCCCATCACGTCGGCGAGAGCATAGCCCGTGACGCTGCCGCCAATGGTGGCACCCTGACGCTGGGGGCCTGGTCGGCGGCAGTGTTCGTCAAGCCGCAGGCCGGTGCCCAGGGCGCGGGTCTGCCGGTGAGCAAGAAGATAGATCTGAGCACTGTGCCGTCGTTCGGTAACGCTGCGACCAAATAAGTACACCCATCGAGTCCGGGGTTGGCTCGGCATCCCCGGGTTGAATTCCACCTTGCCAAGGGTGGGATAACGCCGAGAGAGTAAGCAAAGCGCGACTGCCAACCGGCAGCCGCGCTTTTTCTTTGCTGGTGTCAGAAGGAGGGGAAAGGGAAAAGCCGTCCCTGGCGGGGGACGGCTTTGTATATGGCTATGTCCCAATTACGTGTTGCATGGGGCGCCCCAGCGCCTCATGCA
>NZ_CAWNYS010000552.1:0-2635 GCF_963878295.1 Aeromonas sp. HMWF014
ATCGGGAGGCGACCGACGCCGACTTTGACCGGCTCACTGCCCCGCTCTGGGCCTGGCTCGATGCACTGCATCCGGCGCTCTGGCGCAAGGGCAAGTTGTTCCCCGCCAGCGCCGCCGAGACCCGCCAGTTGCTCGATGATGGTGAGCTCGCCATGGCCATCAGCTTCAACCCCCAGGAGGCCCAGAGCGCGGTGCAAAACGGCACCCTGCCCCCCAATGTGGTGGCCGTCGCCATGGAGAAGGGGGCGCTGACCAACAGCCACTTCCTCGCCATCCCCTTCAACGCCAGCGCCCGGGCCGGCGCCAAGGTGGTGACCAACTTCCTGCTGAGCCCGGTGGCCCAGGTACGCAAGGCCGAGCCCGCCTTCTGGGGCGATCCCAGCGTGCTACAAGCCAGCGCCCTGCCGGTCTCGGCCAAACAGGCGTCTGCGCTGCGCTTCAAGGCTGTGGGCGAGCCCCATCCCAGCTGGCAGCTACGACTCGAAGCGGCCTGGGCCGAGCGCTACGCTCACTGATGATCCTGGCCGGCCCAATCCTATCCAACTGGCGCCCGTTTTTTGGCGCTGGCTACGCCGCCCTGCTGGCCGTCCCTGTGCTGGGGGGAATCGGGTTATTGCTGGCCGAAGGGATGGCCCCCCCGCACCTTCAGCTGCTGCTGGCCCAGCCCGGCCTCTGGCACTCGGCTGCCCTGAGCCTCTGGATTGGCGCCGCCTCGACCCTGGGCAGCCTGCTGCTGACGGCACTGCTGCTGGCACACAGCGGCCAGCAGGGAGCACAGAGCCGGGCCTTTTCCCTGCTGCAGCGCTTGCTCTCTCCCCTGCTGGCACTGCCCCACGTCGCCTTTGCCATCGGTTTGGCCTTTCTGCTCGCCCCCTCCGGCTGGCTGCTGCGCCTCATCTCGCCAGCACTCACTGGCGTTGAGTTTCCCCCCGACTGGCAGACCATCAAAGATCCGCTGGGCCTTGGGCTGATCCTCGCCCTGATCCTGAAAGAAACGCCCTTTCTGCTGCTGATGGCGCTGGCCGCACTGGATCCCGCCAAGCTGGCTCGCCAGCAGTGGCTCGGTGCCAGCATGGGGTTCAGCGCGCCGCAGATCTGGTGGCGCTTGCGGCTGCCAGCGCTCTGGCCCGCCCTGCGCCTGCCCCTCTATGCGGTGGCCGCCTACGGAGTGGCCGTGGTGGATCTGGCCCAGCTGCTGGGGCCCGATGCCCCCGCCCCGCTGGCGGTCAGATTGTGGCTCTGGTATCAGGATCCGGATCTCGTCTGGCGTGGCGCCACCGCCAGCGGAGCCCTCTTGCTGCTCGCCCTCAGCCTGCTGCTGCTCGCCGGTGTGCGGCTGCTGGAGTGGTGCCATACGACTATCGGCAAGCACATCTGGCTCGATGGCCGCCGGACCGAGCCTGGCCTGCTGGCCGCCAACCTGGCCAGCGGCAGCGTATTTGTCCTGATCGCGGTCAATCTGGCGGTGCTGGGGGCGCTGCTGCTCTGGTCACTGGCGCGGCGCTGGTCCTTCCCCGACCTGTTGCCAAGCCAGTGGAGCGGCCAGCATTGGCAAGATCTGCTGCCGGGCCTGATACCGCTGCTCACCCACAGTGCCCTGCTGGCACTGGCAAGCGGGCTGCTGGCACTGGTGATGGCAGTGCTGAGCCTGGAGGCGCAACAGGGTCGCCGCCCCTGGCCGCTCTGGCTCATCTGTCTGCCACTCTTGCTGCCCCAGGCCAGCCTGCTGTTTGGCATCCGCCTTGGGCTCGACTGGCTTAGCCTTCGCTGGACAGCCCATGGCATCGGCTGGGGCTGGGTGCTCTGGAGCCAGCTGCTGTTTGTCTTCCCCTACGTCTACCTTTGCCTGCACGGTCCCTACCGCCAGTTCGACCCGCGCCTTGTGCAAGCCGCGCTGACGCTGGGTGCCCGCCCCTGGCGTGTCTGGTGGCAGGTGAAGGGGCCTCTGCTGGCCCGCCCGCTGCTGTTTGCCCTGGCGGTGGGGGCGGCGGTGAGTATGGCCCAGTATCTGCCGACCCTGCTGTTTGGCGCGGGCCGGGTGGTCACCATCACGACTGAGGCGGTGGCCATCGGCAGCGGCCTCAATCGGCGGCTGGCGGGCCTCTACGGCCTGCTGCAACTGCTGCTGCCGCTCGTTATCTATCTGCTGGCGCTCTGGCTGCCGGCCCGGCTCAATCCAGCGCTCAAGGGCGCCCGCTGAACACGAGAACTTGCCGATGCTAAACACCACGCCCCTTCGCCTCTATCTCGATGAAAACCTGCTGCTGTCGCTGCCTGCACTGCAGGTGGCGCCGGGCGAGGTGCTGACCCTGATGGGGCCAAGCGGTTGCGGCAAAAGCTCGCTGCTGGCGGCGCTGGCGGGGGTCTTGCCCCCCAGGGGACCCATCCGGCTGGAGGGGGAAATATGGCTCGACGAGCGACTGCTTACCCCCTTGCCCCCCCAGGCGCGCCACATTGGCATGCTGTTTCAGGATGACCTGCTGTTTGACCATCTGACGGTGGCGGAGAACCTGATGTTCGGCATGCCTGCGGCTATCAAGGGAAAAAACGCGCGGCGGGAAAAGGCGCTAACCGCATTGGCGCAGGTCGCGCTGGCGGATCAGGCTGACAAGCTGCCGCAGCAGCTCTCCGGCGG
>NZ_CAWNYS010000553.1:0-1194 GCF_963878295.1 Aeromonas sp. HMWF014
ACATTATGCGCAATCACCCAGTTACCCAGGGTGACGCCGATATATCTAGTTATCGGCATAGATGAATTTCGTCACCGTTCACGTGAATCGTGCGCTCGTTCCTCGCATCCCGATTTCACGTCACCGTTACCTAATTACGAATGCTGCGCACATGAGCAAACAACCAAGTGCCGGCAGGAAAAAGCAAAGTGAATACACCAAGCGGGATGGCGCGGAACTAAAAAACCCGTCCACACCCCCTAAACGGGGGTATGAACGGGCTGTTCGAAACCACACCATAAAAGCATAGGCATACAGCAAAGTAAAACCAGTGCGGCCTTGTGTGGATGGCCAGAGGCAAGCGAGCCGTTAGAGGTAACAGTTACCAATAAAGTCCATTGGGCTAACTGTCAGTGAGTATCAAGCTCTGAGAGACTTGAGGCAATGGTGGTGATGGCTTCAATTTGAGAGCCAAGGCGCTGCAAAACGAATTCAAAGTCATCCAAAGAGAAGCCGTGACCAGTAAGACAAGACAAACCATCTAAGAGCTCCGAGTGCTCACCAATGGCATTCAAAAGGAGGGATAACGATGGAGTTTCACATGATTTTTTCTCATGCAAAAAAGTTGCGTTGGTCTGCTGGTGGCTCACTTCAACTGAGTTAGTGGTAGAATAGTCAAGCATTTGTATTTACTCCGAAAGTAATTAATGATGCACAAGCCGGGGTCGCCACCCCGGCGTTTTTTTTGGTACCAGTTACGAATTAATAGAACGGCCCATCGGTAAACTTCGGTGAAGAGGATGGAAAAAAATCGTTCAAATCCAACTCTGTTTTTTCAACTATCTCCCTCCTGTGTCGGTAAAAGGTAGAGCTAGGGATAACGTCAAAAAGTTTGATTTCCCTATCCGTCTGACGGCTCTTGCTTGTTGCCAAGTAAAGCGCGCAATAGTAGGTAGAGCGAGCCCCAAAACTAAGGGATTTAATTTGCTCTGTATTAAGGCGCCAGTACATACTTACCCCCTCTGCATAATCCCATAATGGGAATCTGACTCTCATAGTAGGAGTGAAATCTAGCCATAGCAAGAATTTATTTTCATAGTGGGATAGCCGCACTAAAAGTCCGAAATTAAGTGATTGTTTTTAAAGATAAGTGCGGGGTAAAGCCCGGGTTTCCGGGGTAAAGTCCGGGTGTTACTGGCCCCCGGACTCAGAGAC
>NZ_CAWNYS010000554.1:0-1522 GCF_963878295.1 Aeromonas sp. HMWF014
GCCTCGGGATGCTGCCCGCGCTCTAATACCGACCGGTATGCAATGGTCCACATAGCAAAGCCCCGCCAAACGGACATTGGCGGGGCTTTTTGATCGTGACAGGGTCAAGCTCACTGCAATGACGAAAAACTCAGACGCTTAATGGATCTTGGCTATGGATAATCCATCGACAATTGCACCTTAAGCCAAGTGCAGGGTCCCAGCTTGGTCAACAAGTGGGTACTCCTGATTGACATCCGGACCATTTGTTATTTTTAAAAAACATAGCCCTTCATGTATGGAGATGGTATTCACCTGACAGTTGCCCACAAAAGGGAGTGGTCATACGGCTTCAAACCGGATAACAAAACGGTACCCCTACCGTGTTATCTGGAGTCACCGTATGACCACCAACGAGAAAGTAGCACGTCGCAAACTCAGCCTGCTAGCGCTCGCCAAAGAGCTCAATAACGTCAGCAAAGCCTGCAAGCTCATCGGCTACAGCCGTCAGCAGTTCTACGAAATTCGCCGTCATTACCAGACCTATGGCGCCGAGGGCTTGCTCGACAAATTGCCTGGCTGTAAAGGGGCTCATCCCAACCGGGTTGCGCCCGAGATTGAGCAGGCCATCCTCGATTACTCCCTCACCAGACCAACCCATGGCCCGCTGCGGGTCGCACAAGAACTGGCTCTGCAAGGTATCAACGTCAGTGCCGGTGGGGTGCGTGGCGTGTGGCAACGGCACGACTTGCTCTCCAAACACGACCGCTTGTTGAGCCTCGAGAAAATCCACCGGGAGCAGACCATTGAGCTCAATGACGAGCAAATTCGCCGGCTCGAACGCTTCAGCCCCGAGTTTCGCAAACGCCAGATTGAGGTCCACTACACCGGAGAACTGGTGGCGGTCGACACCTTCTTCGTTGGTGCACTCAAGGGGGTGGGCAGGTGTATCTGCAAACCGTGCTCGACTGCTACAGTCGCCACGCCTGGGGACGGCTCTACACCAGCAAGCTACCGGTAACCTCGGTTCATGTGCTCAATGAAACGGTGCTGCCGTTCTTCGAAGCCCACGAGGCGCGGGTCTATACCATCCTGTCGGACAATGGGCGCGAGTTCTGCGGGCGCCCAGACCATCATCCCTACGAGCTGTTCCTGCAACTGGAGGGAATTGAACACCGGACAACCAAGGTACGCAGGCCGCAGAGCAACGGCTTTATCGAGCGACTGCATCGCACACTGCTGGATGAACACTTCCGTATCAAGGGGAGAACGACCTGGTATGAGTCGGTAGAGCAGATGCAGACAGACCTGGATAGCTATCTGGAACACTACAATACCCAGCGGCCACATCAGGGCAGGATGATGGAGGGTCAGACCCCCTACAGCATGTTCAAGAAGGGTCTGAAATTGATACCGAAGGAAGTGCGCACTAAAGTAGCGTAAACAAGACACCGGTTTGAGGCCGGTGTCAGGTGATAACTAGATCTGTACACGGCGTTGTTGCCCAAATCGATGCAGCTTGAATGGAACTAACTAAGGACTT
>NZ_CAWNYS010000555.1:0-21570 GCF_963878295.1 Aeromonas sp. HMWF014
GCCTTCGTCATCCACCCACTCGGTGATGAGACCGACGACCGGATAGGCGCAATCTTTCTTGAATTCGGAGGAGTGAGCCCCTGTCATGCCCGCCACGTTGCGTGCAAATTCGATCATGGCCACCTGCATGCCGAGGCAGATACCCAGATAAGGGATCTTGTTCTCACGGGCATACTGGGCAGCCTGGATCTTGCCTTCCACGCCGCGCTCACCGAAGCCACCCGGTACCAGAATCGCATCCAGGCCTTCCAGCAGCTCGGAACCACGGGTCTCGATATCCTGGGAGTCGATGTACTTGATGGTGACGGAGAGACGGGTCTTGAGACCACCGTGCTTGAGCGCCTCGTTGACGGACTTGTAGGCATCCGGCAGGGAGACATACTTGCCGACCATACCGATAGTCACTTCCGCAGTCGGGTTGGCCTCTTCGAAGACCACTTGTTCCCACTCGGACAGGTCGGCTTCCTTGCACTCCAGACCGAAACGCTCGGTGAAGTAGGAGTCCAGATTCTGGGACTTGAGCAGGGCCGGGATCTTGTAGATGGAGTCGACGTCTTTCATGGAGATGACGGCGCGCTCGGGCACGTTGCAGAACAGGGCAATCTTGGCACGCTCATTGGCCGGGATGGCACGGTCGGAGCGGCAGATCAGCACATCCGGCTGGATACCGATAGAGAGCAGCTCTTTCACGGAATGCTGGGTCGGCTTGGTCTTCACTTCACCGGCAGCGGCCAGGTAAGGCACCAGGGTCAGGTGCATGAACATGGCGCTGTTGCGACCCACTTCGGCAGCCAGCTGACGAATGGCCTCAAGGAACGGCAGGGACTCGATATCGCCCACGGTACCGCCCACTTCGACGATGGCCACCTGATGACCTTCGGCACCGGCAATCACCCGCTCCTTGATGGCGTTGGTGATGTGCGGGATGACCTGAATGGTGGCACCCAGATAGTCGCCACGGCGCTCTTTGCGCAGCACGTCGGCGTAGATGCGACCAGTGGTAAAGTTGTTGCGGCGAGTCATCTTGGTGCGGATGAAACGCTCATAGTGGCCCAGATCCAGATCGGTTTCGGCCCCGTCCTCGGTTACGAATACTTCACCGTGCTGGGTCGGGCTCATGGTGCCCGGATCCACGTTGATATAGGGGTCCAGTTTCATGATGGTCACATCCAGACCACGGGCTTCCAGAATGGCTGCCAGAGAAGCTGCGGCAATGCCTTTGCCGAGGGATGAAACAACGCCACCAGTTACAAAAATATATTTTGTCGTCATGCTGAACCTGAAAGAAGTTTAGGGAATTTAAGGGGTGCTTCGGGGATGAAGCAGGACGGGGAAACAGTATACCAAAACCCCCTCTCCCAAACAATGAACAAAAATCTATCAGGCTCCCCGCCCCCTCATCTTGCGCCAAATCAACTTTGTTCGGTTTCCTTGGCCTTGTCCCAGGCTGCATCCAGCTTTTCCAGTGAACAATCGGTCATTTTCAGCCCTTCCGCGGCGATAAACTGCTCAACCAGACGAAAGCGACGTTCGAACTTGGTATTGGCACCCCGCAGCACCTGCTCCGGATCCTTGCCAAGATGACGTACCAGGTTGACGGTAGCAAACAACAGATCGCCGAGCTCATCGCTCACCCGCGCTTCGTCCACATCGGCCATCAGCGCCTCTTCCATTACCTCGTCGATCTCTTCGTGGATCTTGTCTACCACAGGTCCCAGCGTCTTCCAGTCGAAACCAACCGTGGCACAGCGCTTCTGGATCTTGGCCGAACGGGTAAGGGCTGGCAGCGAGAGCGGTATGTCATCCAGCACACTCTGCTGATCCAGCGCAGCCCGCTCTTTGGCCTTTTCGGCCTCCCAGTTCACCTTCACCGCCTGCTCGTCACCGAGATCTGCATCGGAAAACACATGGGGGTGGCGGCGAATGAGCTTTTCGCTCACCGCATCCACGATATCGGCGAAATCGAACAGCCCCTGCTCCTTGCCCAGCTGGGCGTAAAACACCACCTGGAACAGCAAATCGCCGAGCTCCCCCTTCAATCCCTGCCAATCACTGGTTTCGATGGCATCGGCGACCTCATAGGCCTCTTCCAGGGTGTGCGGCACTATGGTCTGAAAGCTCTGCTTGAGATCCCAGGGGCAACCCTGTTGCGGGTCACGCAGGCGAGACATGATATCGAGCAGTTGGGGCAGGTCGTAACGTGGGGACATGGGATATTCGCTTTTTGATTCGTACCACAGGGGGAAAACAGTGACCGACCTAGCGGTCGGTCACGGGTTGGTTCTTGATGACAATCAGAGGCGCTTGGCGCTGATCACGTCATTGAGCTGGCTGAGCTTGGCCAACGCCCGGTTGAAGGCGTTGATGTTGTAGATCTCCAGCTCCATGTCGATCTCGGCAGTCTGCTCGCGCACGTTGGAGCGCGAACGCACTCCCATTACGTTTATCTTCTCGTTGGCCAGCACTGTGGTGATGTCTCGCAGCAGACCCGAGCGATCGTTGGAGAGAATGCGGATGGTGAGGCCATAACCACCGGAGTAATTCTCCCCCCACACCGCATCGATCAACCGCTCCGGGTTACGACGAGAGAGCTCCTTGAGCTGCTCGCAATCATCCCTGTGGATAGACACCCCGCGCCCCATGGTGATGAACCCCTGAATGGTGTCACCGGGGATAGGCTGGCAGCAGCGGGCGATATGGGTCATCAGATTGCCGACCCCTTCCACGACTATGTGATCCTTGGGCTTGGGCCGGAACGGGGTATTGGCCTTCTGCTCCAGTTTTTCCAGCACACGGCGATCTTCTTCCTCCGCCGTCAGCTTGTTGTAACGGGTGTCCAGATAGTTGAGCAACTGGTTGATGCGGATATCGCCGCTGCCGATACCGGCCAGCAGGTCTTCCAGTTCCTCGGCGTGGAAACGCTCAAGAACCACCTTGTCCACCTTGGAGAGGGTCAGGTTATGCCTGTCCAGCTCCTTCTCCAGCAGTTCCTTGCCGGCGGCTATGTTTTTGTCCCGATCCAGCTTTCTGAACCAGGTGGCCACCTTGGCCCGCGCCCGGCTGGAGCGCAGGAAACCCGAGTTGGGGTTCATCCAGTCGCGGCTCGGATTCGGCTCCTTCTGGGTGATCACCTCCACCTGGTCGCCGGTCTGCAGCGCATAGGTGAACGGCACTATGCGGCCGTCAATCTTGGCGCCGATGCAGCGGTGGCCGATCATGCTGTGCACGTGATAGGCGAAGTCGAGCGGGGTGGCCCCCGCCGGCAGATCAATGACATCCCCTTTCGGGGTAAACACATAGACCCTGTCTTCGAACACCTGACTGCGCAGATCCTCGAGCAGGGAGCCACTTTCGGAGAGATCCTCCTGCCAGGCGAGCAGCTTGCGCAGCCACTCGATCTTGTCTTCAAAGTTGTTGGCCTTGTTGGCGGCCTGAGCCCCTTCCTTGTAACGCCAGTGAGCAGCCACGCCAAGCTCGGCATCCTGATGCATCTGGTCGGTACGGATCTGGATCTCCACCGTCTTGCCCTCGGGCCCCACCACGACAGTGTGGATGGACTGGTAACCATTGGGTTTCGGGTTGGCGACATAATCGTCAAACTCGCGGGGAATATGGTGGAAATGGGTATGGACTATACCGAGCGCCGCGTAGCAATCCTGCAGTCGCTTGGTCACCACCCGCACCGCACGCACGTCGAACAGTTCGTTGAATTCGAGGTGCTTCTTCTGCATCTTGCGCCAGATGCTGTAGATGTGTTTCGGGCGGCCATACACTTCCGCCTCCACCCCGGCCTCTTTGAGCCCGTCGCGCAGGGACTGCACGAACTCGCGGATGTAGCGCTCCCGATCGAGGCGCTTCTCGTCGAGCTGTTTGGCAATCTGCTTGTAGGTATCCGGGTGCAGGTAACGGAAGGCGAGATCTTCCAGCTCCCATTTGAGCTGACCAATGCCGAGCCGGTTGGCGAGCGGCGCATAGATGTTGGTGATCTCCTGGGCCATCAGCACCCGGGTCTCTTCATCCGCCTTCTTGGCTTCCCGCAGACAGGCGATACGCTCCGCCAGCTTGATGACCACGGCGCGCACATCCTCGACCATGGCGAGCAGCATGCGCCGCACGTTGTCGACCTGCTCCGGCGAAGTCTCGCTGCGGTGCAAGGTCTGCAGGGAGCGGATGGCCTCCATCTCCAGCACCCCTTCCACCAGCTTGGCGATCTTGGGGCCGAAGTCTTCGTCCATCCGCTCCTGGCTGATGAGGCCGGCTTCGACGAAGGGGTAGATGATGGCAGCCTTGAGAGTGCCGAGATCCATGCTGAGCATCAGCAGAATGCCCGCCATCTCGACACCACGCACCAGCAGACGGTTGGTGAGCGCCTCGTCACCAAGCGTCAGACAATACTGATAGACGGTTCGCAACTGATCCTTGTCACTGTCACTCAGGGTGAGCGAGCTGACCCACTCTTCCAGGGTGAAGTTGTCTTTCAAATGAATATCGCGAACCGCAACCATGGTATCAATCCTTTAAATTATTGGGCCGAAAGCTGCCGCTTCCTCCCCCTCACCTGATGAGACTGCCTCAGATGGGGATATCTGGAGAACTTTTCAAGGCATATTGTCAATAAAGACAATAGAGTTCTCCAACAGGCCCAGCCGATTTACGAGGGGCTAGATTACCCCAATCACTCAGGCTCCAACAGCCTAACGGACTCCGGATATACCGGATTAAAAGAACATATCCGCCCCCCAACACGTCAGACCAAGGGGCAGGATGACTGAGTTCCTTCACCCTTGGTTAGGCCGTGAATGACCTCGTTTACTCCCGCTCAAACAGGGCCATGGACTCCAGGTGACCCGTGTGGGGGAACATGTCGAGCATCCCCAGACGCACCAGTCGATAGCCCCCTTTCACCAGCACCCGACTGTCACGGGCCAGGGTGACCGGGTTACAGGAAACGTAGACCACTCGCTTGGGTGAAAGTTTCACGACGTGACCCATCACCTCCAACGCACCGGGGCGGGCTGGATCCAGCAATACCAGATCGAACCCTTCCCGTGCCCAGGACATGCCGACTATGTCACCGCTCAAGTCCGCCTTGTAGAAACGGGCGTTGTCGATGCCGTTGCGACGGGCGTTCTCCTCGGCGCGGGCCACCATGGCCAGATCCCCTTCCACTCCCACTACTTCGCGGGCCTGACGGGCCAGTGGCAGGGTGAAGTTGCCGATGCCGCAGAACAGATCCAGCACCTTGTCATCCTTGCTTGCCCCGAGCCATGCCAACGCCTGGGTCACCATGCGCTGGTTGATGGGGCCATTGACCTGAATGAAGTCACCGGGAGCAAATGCAAGAGACAGGCCATCAAGTGAGTAGGATGGCTGGAATACGTGGTGCAACGGCTCGATGCGTTCATCGGCAGCCTGCAGATAGAGGTCTATCCCCTGTGCCTTCGCAAACGCCACCAGCAGGGCGAGATCCGCCTCGTTGGGGAGACCCGTATGGCGCAGCAGCATCATGATCCCCTGCTCGGCCTGAATGAGTTCGGCATGGCCCAGCTCACGCTGGCTCTTGAGGCGATTGAGGCACTCGCGCAGCGGCGCTATGAGCGCAGAGAGCGGCTCGGCCAGCACGGGACACCCCTCAATCTCCACCAGGTCATTGGATTGGCGACGACGAAAACCGACCCGGGTGCAGCGGCCATTCTTGTCAAACTTGATGGCCAGCCGGCAGACCCGGCGGTAGGCACGAGACTCCCCTGTCAACACGGGCTCCAGCACTGGCGCCTTGATCTGCCCCAACCGCTCGAACAGGCTGACCAGCCCGGCCTCTTTGGTGGCCTGCTGATCCGCCTCGCCAAGATGCTGGGCATTGCAACCGCCACACTCGCGGTAGTGGCCGCAGAAAGGGGCGATGCGATTGGCCGCCGGGGTCACTACCTGTTGCAACGCGGCATGGGCATACTGCTTCTTGTCTTCGAGGATGCGGGCCTTGACCTGCTCACCGGGCAGCCCCCCTTCGATGAAGATCGCCTTGCCCTGATGACGGCCGATACCGACGCAGTGGTGATCCAGGCTGTCTACCGTAAATTCAATACGTTGGGGCTGGGTGGATTTCTTTTGGGGTTTGAAAAACTGGGCCATAAAACTTGGTGCCTATAGGTGGCTATGTCATGATTGTGGAATCTGCAGCAGGCTATTGTCCCACAAGAATAATAGTATGACCAAATCCGGCCTGCGGGCCCGCCCACTGTCGTTTACCCTCTTGCCCACCCTGCTCATCGGGGGATCATTCCCATGACCAAGTACGGACTTCGAGCCCGTGTGCTGGCCTTTACCATATTGCCGACCCTGATCATTGGCGGCCTGATGGCCGGTTATTTTACCTTCCACCGCTACCAACAGCTGGAAAATAACCTGATCGATCAGGGCATCAACATCATAGAGCCGCTGGCCATTGCCAGTGAATACGGCATGACCCAACACAGCCGGGAATCGCTCAAGCGGCTGATTGGCCTGACCCACCGCAAAAACTCACCGTTCATCAAGTCCATCGCCGTCTTCACCCAGGACAACCAGCTGTTTGTGACGTCCAACTATCACAGGGACTTCACCCGGCTGCGGCTGCCCGATGGCAGCAAGATCCCCGAGCTGACCAGCGTCACCCTGTACGGTGACGACATCATATTGCGCACCCCGATCCAGGCCGAAACCAGCATGGATGGCTTCCCGCTGCCCAGCGATGTGGAACCGCCCATGATCGGCTACATCTCCATGCAGATGACCACCGACAGGGCCATGATACTGCAGTATCGCGATACCTTCTTTGCGGTGATCGTGGTGCTCATCGGGGTCGCCTTCAGCACCCTGTTTGGCTTTAGGCTGGTCAAGAGCGTGACCCAGCCCATCACCGACATGGTGCAGGCGGTGCACAAGATCAGGGAGGGGCGACTCGACACCCGGGTCAGCGGCCAGCTCACCGGCGAGCTGGACATGCTGAAAAACGGCATCAACGCCATGGCCAAGGCGCTCTCGGAATATCACGAGGAGATGCAGCAGAACATCGATCAGGCGACCTCGGATCTGCGGGAAACACTTGAACAAATAGAGATCCAGAACGTCGAGCTCGACATGGCGAAGAAACGGGCGCAGGAGGCGGCGCGGGTCAAGTCCGAGTTCCTGGCCAACATGTCCCACGAGCTGCGTACCCCGCTCAACGGTGTCATCGGCTTCACCCGCCAGCTGCTCAAGACGCCGCTGACCCCGAGCCAGACCGACTACATGCAGACCATAGAAAAGTCGGCCCGCAACCTGCTCGGCATCATCAACGACATTCTCGACTTCTCCAAACTGGAGGCGGGTAAGCTGCAGCTGGAACATATCCCGTTCAGCCTGCGCGACACCCTCAACGAGACCATGCACCTGCTCGGTCCCAGCGCCCACGACAAACAACTCGAACTCTCCCTGCAGGTGGATGCCGAGGTGCCGGACTACCTCACCGGCGACCCCATGCGCCTGCAGCAGGTGCTGACCAACCTCACCGGCAACGCCATCAAGTTCACCGAGCGCGGCAACGTGGACGTGCGCATCGAGCAGACCGGGTCCAGCAACGGCAACAAGGTGCGGCTCAACGTACTGATCCGCGATACCGGCATCGGTATCTCGGAAGAGCAGCAACGCCAGCTGTTTCAGGCCTTCAACCAGGCCGACTCCTCCATCTCGCGTCGCTATGGCGGCACTGGTCTGGGTCTGGTCATCACCCAGAAGCTGGTGCAGCAGATGGGGGGGCAGATCCGTTTCGAATCCGAGTTTGGCAAAGGCTCCGTCTTCTCCTTCAGCCTGGACATCGACGTCTCTCCCCTGCCCCAGACCGACAAGCTGCCGCTGGATCGTATCCAGGGCAAACGGGTCTGGCTGCTGGAGCCGGACCCCTTCAGCCACTCCTCCCTCTGCGCCCTGCTGGCGGAGTGGCAGCTGGATGTGCAGTCGCTCGCCATCGACACCATCTGGCCCGAAATGAGCAACCAGGACATGGTGATCATCGGCAGCAGCACACTGCACACCCCGCAGCAGGTGATCGCCCGCCTCGACGGGCTGGACGGCCAGCAGAACACCATAGTGCTGCTCAGCAGCCACGAACCCTCACTCTATGACGCCATGCTGGCCCACGGCGCCCAGCACTGCCTCTCCAAACCCACGAACCACCGCAAGCTGCTGCACGCCCTGCTCTCCCCCGAGCCAGCCAAGAGCGCGCCGCTGCCTGCCCCCACTCCGCGCAGCGTGCAGGCGATCAAGGTGCTGGCGGTGGACGACAATGCGGCCAACCTCAAGCTGATCGCCGCCATGCTCAAGGAGATGGTGAGCCAGGTGGTGGTCTGCAAGAATGGCAAGGAGGCTGTCAGACTGGCCCAGAGCCAGCCATTCGATATCATCTTCATGGATATACAGATGCCGATCATGGATGGCATCAGCGCCACCCAGGCGATCCGCAGCCAGTCCCTCAATACCGAGACGCCGATCGTGGCGGTGACCGCCCACGCCATTCCCGGCGAGCGGGAGAGGTTGATCAGGCAAGGGATGGATGACTATCTGGCCAAGCCCATCGACGAGAGCATGCTGGCCCAGCTCATCACCGACTTCGCCCATCGTCGCCACCAGAACCACGCGGACCAGCAGATAGACTGGTCCCTGGCGGTGCGCCAGGCCGCCGGCAAGCCGGATCTCGCCAAAGAGATGCTGACCATGCTGATGGCCAGTTTCGACGAGGTGGATCCCGTGCTGGCGGCGGCCCTTACCGGTCAGGTGGAAGATGCCGAGGTGCTGGCCCAGCTGCATCGCCTCAACGGGGGCTGCGCCTATTCCGGGGTGCCTGGTCTGCAACGGCTGCTCTCCCAGCTGGAGCAGCAGCTACGCGACGGGGTGCCGGTCAGCGAGCTGGAACCCGAATTGCTGGAATTGCAGGATGCGATGGAGCAGGTGCGCCAGGAGGCGCCAGGCTACCTCGCCTGAATGAGCCGGATGCAGGGCGGCTCGCCATTGGCAGCAACCCCTGGCCCCCTTCTCCTGCCAGGGCCAACCCCGCTTTTTCTGACGCGGGGCGCGCCAGATGATAAAGTTGCGCCGTTTCTACAGGAGTCAACATGACCAACAACGATATTCTGCGCCGTCTGCGCTACGCCCTCACCATCAGTAACGATCAGATGGTCGAGATGTTTGCCAAAGGCAACCTGACGGTCACTCACGCCCAGCTGCACAGCTGGCTGATGAAAGAAGCGGCTGAAGGGGAAGAGCAAGAAGCAGGCTATGTCGCCTGTCCCGATGCGGCCCTGAGCCAATTCCTCGACGGCTTCATCATAGCGCGCCGCGGTGTGCGGGAAGATGCCCCGGCCCAGGTGATCCCGAACCGGATCAACAACAACATGATACTGCGCAAGCTGCGCATCGGCCTCAACTACAAGGAAGAGGACATGCTCGGCACACTCAAGCTCGCTGACTTCAACCTCTCCAAGTCCGAACTGAGTGCCCTTTTCCGCGCCAAGGATCACAAGCACTACCAGGATTGCGGGGATCAGATCCTGCGCAACTTCCTCATCGGCCTCACCGCCAAGTACCGCGCCTGAGTCATGGGCCAGCGTATCCGCTCACTGTCAGCCCGCCTCTCGTTGGCCAGTGAGCGACGCTGGCCGTCGTGCCTTCTCAAGCCGAACCCGAACAGGGCCATGTGGCTGCAGCTATGGTCACTCTGCCTCATACTGCTGCTGAGCGCCTGCCAACCTGCCCCCTATCAGCTATCTTCCCGTTATCCCAGCGCCAGCCAGAATGAACGCATCGCCTTCCTGATCCTGCACTACACGGATGAGGACGACGCCCACTCTCTGCGCCTGCTGACCGAGCCGGGCCATCAGGTGAGTGCCCACTACCTGATCCCCCGTGACACGGATCAGACGCCGCTGCCCGTCTACCAGTTGGTGCCCGACAGCCAGCGCGCCTGGCATGCGGGTCGCAGTCGCTGGCACCAGTATGCGGGGCTCAACGCCAGCTCCCTCGGCATCGAAATCGTCAACCTGGGCTATCCGCCGGAAGATGAGCTGCTACCCGCCCACCTGCGGCGCTGGCAGCCTTACACCCAGGCGCAGATCGCCGCCATCGGCGCCCTGACTCAGAAGCTGGTGCAACGCTACCGGATACCGCCAACCCAGGTGCTGGCCCACAGCGATGTTGCCCCCGAGCGCAAGCAGGATCCCGGCCCCCACTTCCCCTGGCGCGAGCTCGCCCTGCACTACGGGGTCGGCGCCTGGCCCGACGAGGCCAGAGTCACAGCCCTGCGCCAACAACCGGCCCCCGCCTGGGATGCCCTCACCTGGCAACAGCAACTCGCCCGTTACGGCTATGGGGTCGCCCCAAGCGGCGCCTGGGATGAACAGAGCCGCGCCGCCCTGCGCGCCTTCCAGCTCCATTTCCGTCCCGCCCTGGTCAGCGGCGAGCCCGACGAGCAGAGCCAGGCCATCCTCACCGCCCTGCTGGAGCGTTACTTCCCCGAGCCAAGCTGAGCCTATCTGCTGACAATGACAGAGGGATGCCATGCCGCCCTTCCTCGCTGCCCACCCGGATGCCAGCGATCAGCGCCAGTATCTGGTGCCCGCTATGGAGGAAGTGCTCGCCGCCAAGATCCGCATATGCATGAGCGGCGGCAGACTCTGATCATCACGGGGTGACGCGCACGTCTGGCTGACACCTCCCCCTGCACCTGTTCTGCTTTGCAATCAAAAGGGACGCCATGGCGTCCCTGTTTGTTCGTCTCTCGCGGTGTGCAACACCGCCGGGCGGTCAGATCCCCTGACGGGCTTCCTGCATCAGCAGGCGCATGTCGCTCACCGCCTTGCTCAGACCGTCGAAGGCGGCACGGCCTATGATGGCGTGGCCGATGTTGAGCTCATAGAGCTCGGGGATGGCGGCGATGGCCTTGACGTTATGGTAGTGCAGACCATGGCCAGCATTGACCTTGAGCCCCTTGCCGGCAGCATAGGAGGCGCCGGCGGCAATGCGCTTGAACTCGGCGTTGCGCTCGGCATCCGTGGTGGCATCGGCGTAACGGCCGGTGTGGATCTCGATGAAGGGAGCGCCACTTTCGGCCGCCGCGTCGATCTGGTGCGGGTCGGCATCGATGAACAGCGACACCTGGGCACCGACGGCCGAGAGGCGCGTCACCGCATCCATTATTTTGTCGAGCTGACCGGCCACGTCCAGACCACCCTCTGTGGTCACCTCGGTACGCTTCTCCGGCACCAGGCAGACGAAGTGAGGCTTGATGCGACAGGCGATGCCAATCATCTCCTCGGTCACCGCCATCTCCAGGTTCATCCTGGTCTGTATGGTCTGGCGCAACACCTCGACATCACGGTCCGTGATGTGGCGACGGTCTTCCCGCAGGTGGACGGTAATGCCATCGGCACCGGCCTGCTCGGCCACGAAGGCGGCCTGCACCGGATCCGGATACTGGGTGCCACGGGCATTACGCAGGGTGGCGATATGATCGATGTTCACACCCAGATAGATTTCGCTCATTGATGACTCCTTGAAACACTTCATCTGTTAACTGTGCGGCTGCCGCCTTGGCGCCAGTGCAGATATCCATATGTCACCGTGTGCTGGCTTTGCGCTTTAAAAACAGCTCCCGGCTCTTTAACTGACGCTTACCCAGATAGGGCTGCAGCGCCAGTCGGCTGAAACGTTTGGCCGCCTGCAGCAAGGGAGGGGTATCGAAACGTCCCTCGGCGAAGGCCAGCAGGTGGGCACCGAGGAACAGGGTACGGGGATCCGGCGCCCGCTCGCAAGCGACAAAGCCCAATTCGCGCTCGAAGCCGTAGAGCAGCTCGGGCTGGATCGCGGACTCGTCGTCGGCGGCGTATTCGAAGTCCACCGCATAGCCAAGCGCCTGCAACAGCAGGAACTCGAAGCGGCGCAGCGGCAACTCGGGCGTCTCGCCATCCGCCAGCGCCATCAGGGCACGGGCATAGGCGTCAAACACCTCGGGAAAGGGGGTATGGGCTTCCAGCAGGTAGTAGACCAGCTCATTGAGGTAGAGGCCGTAGAAGAGGCGATCGCCACCGAGTTGCAATGAGTGATCCGGACATTCGACTTGGGCGAGATTCTTGAGCTCCCCCTTGCCACGCCAGCTGATGGTGAGCAGGGAAAAAGGTTGAAGCAACCCCTTCAGAGGGGAGCGTGGCCCGCGAGAACCGCGAGCCACCAGAGTAAATCGGCCACTATCCTGGGTAAACACCTCGACCAGCTGACTGGTCTCCCGATAGGGCCGACTGTGGATGACGAAGGCTGGACTCAGCAATCAGTCATCGCCATAGCCGAGACTGCGCAGGGCGCGCTCGTCATCGGCCCAGCCCGCCTTGACCTTGACCCACAGCTCAAGGAACACCTTGTTCTGGAACAGGCGTTCCATGTCGATGCGTGCCTCTGTGCCTATGGTCTTGATCTTCTCACCCTTGTTGCCGATGACCATCTTCTTCTGGCCATCACGCTCCACCAGGATCAGGGCGTTGATGTGATAGATGCCGCTCTCTTCCACCTTGAAGCGCTCGATCTCCACGGTCACAGAGTAAGGCAGCTCCTCACCGGTGAAACGCATCAGTTTCTCGCGGATGATCTCGGAGGCCATGAAGCGGGAAGAGCGGTCGGTCACGTAATCTTCCGGGAAAAAGAAGTTGTTCTCCGGCAGCAGATCCTTGGACCACTCGCGGATCTTCTCCACGTTGGTGCCCTTCTCGGCGCTGATGGGCAGGATATGGGAGAACTTCATCTGCTGGCCCAGCCACTCCAGGTGGGGCAACAGGTCTTCCTTGTCCTTGACGTTGTCGATCTTGTTGACCGCCAGCACCACGGGACAAGGCAGATGGCGCAACTTGCCGAGCACCATCTCGTCATCCTTGGTCCAGTGAGTACCGTCGACCACGAACACTACCATGGCCACGTCCCCCAGCGAACTGGTGGCGGCGCGGTTCATCAGACGGTTGATGGCCCGCTTCTCTTCGATGTGCAGACCCGGGGTATCCACATAGATGGTCTGATGGTTCTCCTCGGTGTCGATCCCCAGGATCCGGTGACGGGTGGTCTGGGGTTTCTTCGAGGTAATGCTGACCTTCTGGCCGAGCAGCTTGTTGAGCAGGGTGGACTTGCCCACGTTGGGACGGCCCACGATAGCGACAAAGCCGCAATAAGTGGTATCTGTCATGACAGTTTTTCCAATGCCTGTTGTGTTGAAAGACCGCGTCTTCTTGAATCAGCAGTAGCTGTCACGACAATCTTTCCAATGCTTGCTGCGCCGCAGCCTGTTCTGCCTTGCGACGACTGGTGCCGACACCGACCAGCGGACCATCCAGGCCTTCCACGTCGCACTGGACGGTGAACTCCTGGTTGTGGGCCTCGCCCTTGACGTTGGTCACTGTGTAGGTCGGCAGGGATTTACGGCTTCCCTGCAAAATTTCTTGCAAGCGGGTCTTGGGATCCTTCTGCTCTATGCCCGGGCGTATCTCATCCAGACGGCTGGCATACCAGCTCAGCAGCAGCACCCGCACCCCCTCAAGATCAGTATCCAGATAGACGGCGCCAATCACCGCCTCGACCGTGTCGGCCAGAATGGATTCGCGACGGAAACCGCCGCTCTTGAGTTCGCCAGGCCCAAGGATCAAGTGATCCCCGAGGTCAAACTCCCGGCCCAGTTCGGCCAGGGTCTTCTCGCGCACCAGGGTGGCACGCATCCGGCTGAGGTCCCCTTCCGCCGCTTGCGGGAAGCGGTGGAACAGAGCATCGGCAATCACCAGACTCAAAATAGAGTCTCCCAAAAATTCCAGTCGCTCATTGTGACGGGAACCGGCGCTACGGTGAGTCAGCGCCCGGGTCAACAGTTCCTGATCGTGAAAGACATGCCCGAGACGGGACTGCAGTCTGTTCATTTTGATATTCATTTACTTGATTCCGCCAATGCGGTTGAAGCGCACACCTGTCGGTACCCAACTTGGCAGCAGGGAGCCTTCTTCACGCTCGAATTCAAAACTTATCCAGATAGCGACCGCCTTGCCGACCAGGTTCCTTTCGGGCACAAACCCCCAGAAACGGCTGTCGGTACTGTTGTCACGGTTATCACCCATCACGAAGTACTGACCTTCCGGCACGACCCACTCGTCGGGGTAAGTGCCGGGCTGGCGATAATAACGGTCGACCATATCGGGCATCAGCGGGTTGCGAAGAGTCCCGTGGGACACCTCACCCAGTTGCTCGGTATAGCGGTCAAGCGGGATCCCCATCTGGGTAAATTCACCCCTTTGTTCAAACTTGGCGTCGACCTTCTCAAAGCCCGGGCACGTTTTCCCTTCCTGCTCCTCGCACTTGGGCCGGATCATCAGCTCCTTGTTGCGATAGATGACCCTGTCACCCGGCATGCCGACCACTCGCTTGATGTAGTCCACCCGGGTATCCAGCGGATACTTGAACACCACCACATCGCCACGTTTGGGTTCGCCAGTCTCGAGGAACTTGGTGTTGGTCACCGGATCCCGCAGACCGTAGGCAAACTTCTGTACCAGGATGAAGTCGCCCACCAGCAGGGTGGGCATCATGGAGCCAGACGGGATCTGGAACGGTTCAAAGATGAACGAACGCAGAATGAGCACGAGCGTGATGACCGGGAAGACACCGGCTGTCTGTTCGATCCAGACCGGCACGGGGGCAACCTTGGCCAGGGTTTTCTCATCCAGATGGGCGCCGCCATGGGCACGGGCCATGGCAATCTTGGCGGCCCGCTGCTTGGACCAGATCATCTTGTCCAGACACCAGATAACACCGGTGATCGCGCAGACCACCACCAAGATCAGGGAAAACGTGCTTGCCATCGATTAATCCTTTCCTACATGGAGAATTGCGAGGAAAGCCTCCTGCGGCACGTCGACACGGCCCAGGGACTTCATCCGCTTCTTGCCTTCTTTCTGCTTGTTCAGCAGCTTCTTCTTCCGACTCACGTCACCGCCGTAGCACTTGGCAGTCACGTCCTTGCGCAGCGCCTTGACCGTGCTGCGGGCGATGATCTGGTTGCCGATAGAAGCCTGAATGGCGATATCAAACATCTGGCGCGGGATCAGCTCACGCATCTTCTCCACCACCTGGCGACCGCGATACTGGGCGTTCTCCTTGTGGGTGATGATGGCCAGGGCATCGACGCGCTCACCGTTGATCATGATGTCCAGACGGACCATCTCGGAGGTTTCGAAACGCTTGAAACCATAATCCAGCGAGGCGTAACCACGGCTGGTGGATTTCAGGCGATCGAAGAAGTCGAGCACCACTTCCGCCATCGGGATTTCATACGTCAGTGCGACCTGGTTGCCGTGATAGACCATGTTGGTCTGCACGCCACGCTTCTCAATACAGAGGGTGATGACGTTGCCCATGTACTCCTGCGGCAACAGAATGTTGCACTCGGCGATAGGCTCACGCATCTCCTTGATGTTGTTGACCGGAGGCATGGCGGACGGGCTGTCAATATGGATGGTGTCGCCATTGTTCAGCTCAATCTCATAGACCACGGTCGGCGCAGTAGTAATGAGATCCAGATCGTATTCCCGCTCCAGACGCTCCTGAATGATCTCCATGTGCAGCATGCCGAGGAAGCCGCAACGGAAACCAAAACCCAACGCGGTGGAACTCTCAGGTTCAAAGAACAGGGAGGCATCGTTCAGAGACAGTTTGTCGAGGGCATCACGGAACGACTCGTAGTCATCGCTGGAGATGGGGAACAGACCCGCATACACCTGCGGCTTCACCTTCTTGAAACCCGCCAGCGCTTTTTCGGCGCCGTTCTTGGCTTGAGTCAGGGTATCGCCCACAGGGGCACCGTGGATGTCTTTGATGCCGCAGACAACCCAACCTACCTCGCCACAGCCCAAACCCTGAGTATCCACCTGCTTGGGCGTAAAGATACCGATACGATCGACACCCCACACCTGACCGGTGCTCATCACCTTGATCTTGTCGTTCTTCTTGAGGGAGCCGTTCTTGATCCGCACCAGAGAGACAACGCCCAGATAGGAGTCGAACCAGGAGTCGATGATCAGCGCCTGCAGCGGGGCATCCGGATCACCTTCCGGTGGCGGGATACGCGCTACGATCTCTTCCAGCACGAGATCAACACCCAGGCCAGTCTTGGCGGAGCAGCGCACCGCATCGATGGCGTCGATGCCGACGATGTCTTCGATCTCCTCGGCGACCCGCTCGGGTTCTGCGGCCGGCAAGTCAATCTTGTTCAGCACCGGCACCACTTCCAGCTCCATTTCCATGGCGGTGTAGCAGTTGGCCAGAGTCTGTGCCTCAACCCCCTGGCCGGCATCTACCACCAGCAGCGCCCCTTCACAGGCCGCCAATGAGCGGGAGACTTCGTAGGAGAAATCTACGTGGCCCGGGGTGTCGATAAAGTTCAGCTGGTAGGTGTTACCGTCTTGTGCCTGGTAGTTCAGGGTCACACTCTGTGCTT
The DNA here is from genome assembly GCF_963878295.1 of Aeromonas sp. HMWF014. Classification (NCBI taxonomy): domain Bacteria; kingdom Pseudomonadati; phylum Pseudomonadota; class Gammaproteobacteria; order Aeromonadales; family Aeromonadaceae; genus Aeromonas; species Aeromonas sp. HMWF014. The sequence continues at coordinate 16,526 of NZ_CAWNYS010000555.1, forward strand.
TGATGGTAATGCCGCGCTCGCGCTCCAGGTCCATGGAGTCAAGCACCTGAGCCTGCATCTCGCGGGAGGACAGGCCACCGCAAGTCTGGATCAGACGGTCCGACAGGGTCGATTTACCGTGGTCGATGTGCGCAATAATCGAAAAGTTACGAATGTGTTTCATCGAGCAAGAATCACTCAAAATTAGGTTAGGCCGAATATGGAGGCAGGATTTTACTGGATAACCAGGTCGACGGCCAATCTTTAGTCGACGGAGCACCAGAAATACAGGCCTGCATGGTCAGGAGAGGTTGCGGGTATGGAGTACCACACCCAGCATGCGAGGGCCATATGCCCCCTGATCGAGTCGCGTGGAAAAGTAACGAACCAGTGAAAATCCGATGAGACCACCCAGCAAGCAGCTGAGGATGGTGATCCCCTCCCCCCCCGCCAACAAGGGTGCCAACCAGAGCTGGCCAAGCAGAGCGCCAGCCAGCAGACAGAACAGCGGCAATACATAAACCAAGGCGGCCCCCCGCAGGATACTCGCCTGGGGAATGCCGAGCCTCACTTGCTGGCCGACGCTCACCTCGGCGGTAAGGACAACCCGCAGCCGTTGCTGCTTCATCGGAAACGCCTTGGCAACCGTGCCGGTACCGCAGTTGGACTGTTGATGACAACCGCTGCAGGCGGAGCGCCGTTCGCACTCCACCCAAGCATATTGTCCATCAATGGCCACCACAGTCGCCAGCTCTTCGCTCATTTCACTCACAAGCCGTTTCCACAATAACAAGGGACAGATTGACCCAATCTGAACATGGCAGCCCTGCTTGAGCAAGCGGGAGTGCAAATACGACTACTGTACCGTCTCATTGCGGGCCAGAGGTTGCACCGACTCAGCGATGCGTTTCGCCGTTTCGGCCGGTACTTCGCCCACGACCGTGATCTCGACCCCCACGTCGTTGACGTAACTCACCAGCGAGGTCGCCCCCTGGCGGATCAGCTGCTGGCGCACCGCCTGCTTGGGATCGACCCTGGCCACATAGACCGAAAGATCCACCAGACCATCGGAGAGCATCATGTAATCTACCGGCAAGCTGGTGGTCACCAGCTGGTGCCTGTCCTGAGACAATACCTTGAAGCCATCCGGTAACCAGGTGAGATGCCAGTTCAGCGTCTGCTGCGGCGCCGGGTAGGCATCCTCCATCGCCAGCGCCTTGGGCAGTTTACTGCCCGCCAGCTTCACCAGCCAGGGCGCAGGGGCACTCTGCCTGTCCAGAGCCACGCCCAGCACCTGCTCGACCAGGTTGCCTTCCCGATCCACCATGTCCACCCGCAGCAACAGCTGGCTCTGCTCATCGACCCAGAGCACGAAGCCATACTTGTCCGCCTCTTTGGGCACCAGCCTGACCACCTGCGCCACCAGACCGGCTACCCGGCTGCGGCCGGCCAGCACGGGATCATAGCTTTCCAGCACCCGGGGCAGCGGCATCTTCACCAGAGTGGCCCAAACACCAGGGAAGCGGGCGCCCTTGAGGGTGTAAGGTTCGTGGCTGTTTTCAAAGAAGGTGAACTCGTCCTGACGCTGCAGGTACTCTATGGTCTTGCCGTCCAGATAGCTCAGGTGAGCCACCTCCTTGCCATCGATCACCCCATGACTGAAACGTATGGGTTCGAGGCGCCCCTGACGGGCTTTGACCATGGATAATTCGAAATTCTGTTGCGAGACGGCACTCTGCATCTGCTGCAACAAGGCCTCGGCCGACTTATCGTCGGCCGAGGCCTTGGCACATATCAGCAGGAGAGAGGCCAGCAAAATACGGCTGGACTGGCGCACGATCTGCTCCCTAAAAATGCGTTATTCCTGAATCTGCTTGTCTTGCAGCAGACGCTGTTGCAACTGATGGTCACGCAGGAAGGCATTGATGCGCTCACGCTGCTCCTGCATCTGTTGCTCACTCAACCCTTGCTGGCGGGAGGTCGCCCGGTTGCTATCCTGGGGGTAGTGCACACTAACCGGTGAGGCACTGCCACCGACAGGAATAGTGTTGAGCACAGGATTGGTCGGCATGCCGTCATGACCCTGATACTGCTGCACCCCGAAGATGACGGCGGCGGCGACCGACGCGGCGATGGCATACTGCCCCACCTGCTGACCGACCCGACGAAACAGAGGAACCACTTTGGCAGCGGTGTGAACCTGCGATGCTGTTGGCTTGCTCTCCACCGGCTTGGGCGCCAATATGGTGGGCTCGTCTTCCAGTGCAGCCATGATGCTGTCACTGAAATCCAGCTGCAGATTGACCGGCAGGTCCCCCCGCATGGCATCACCGATCAAGTGGTAACGAGACCAGGTATCTTGCAACGCCGGATCCATTTCCAGCTCGCTCAGAACCTCAACATCGCTCAAGTCACCATCCATCAGGGCCGAGAGTTGCTCTTTAGTTGCCATAAGTTAACCTGTCTTTCCCCAGTTAATTCTCGATCAGAGGTTTCAGCTTTTTATCGATTGCTTCCCTCGCCCGGAAAATACGGGATCTCACCGTACCGACAGGGCAATCCATGATTTCGGCAATCTCTTCATAGCTCAGCCCTTCCAGTTCACGAAGGGTGATGGCTGTCCTCAAGTCTTCAGGCAAAGCTTCTATGGCAGAAAACACAGTGCGCTTGATTTCGTCGGTCAGCGCCAGGTTTTCCGGTGTTGCCACCTCTTGCAAGGCTTCGCCACCACCATAGTATTCTGCCTCGTCCGCCTCTACATCACTGCTGGGCGGCCTGCGCCCCTGAGAGGTCAGATAATTTTTGGCCGTATTCACGGCGATTCGGTACAACCAGGTGTAAAACGCGCTCTCGCCACGGAATGTCGGCAACGCCCGGTAGGCTTTGATAAATGCCTCCTGCGCCACATCCGGCACATCGCCCGGATTGTTGACATACCTGGCAACCAGGTTGACCACTTTATGCTGGTATTTTTTTACCAACAGGTTGAATGCATTTTTATCGCCACGCTGGACCCGTTCAACCAGCTGTTCGTCCAGTAGATTCTGGTCGCTCATCAGAGCCGTAAAACCCCCATCAGGTTATCGTTTTTCTTTTCCGGCCCTTCCTAAGCGCACAAGTTCAGACAGGAGGAATCAGGGAAAGTTCGGTTGCATTGAAAAAAATGTGACGCAGGCTGCATCACTGCCCTCGCTTGGGCTACCATGGTGCCAGTTCTTAATCCAAGCCAATGATACTTATGAAAGCAAGTATTGAATACCTTTGCGATGTACTGATCATTGGCAGCGGTGCCGCTGGTCTATCCCTCGCGTTGCGGTTGGCAGACCAGGCCAAAGTCCTGGTTCTGAGCAAGGGTCCCATCAGTGAGGGGGCCACTTTGTATGCGCAAGGAGGCATCGCTGCCGTTTTCGACGAAACAGACAGCATCGAATCCCACGTGAGCGACACGCTCAACGCCGGGGCCGGGTTGTGTGACCCAGCCGTGGTGGAGTTCACTGCCCGTCACGCCCGCGAGTCCATCCAGTGGCTGATCCAACAGGGCGTTCCCTTCGATCAGGAGCAGGACGCCGAGGGTGAATCCCACTATCACCTGACCCGCGAAGGGGGCCACAGCCATCGCCGCATCTTCCACGCGGCCGATGCCACCGGCAAGGCGGTGCAGCTCACCCTGATCGATCAGGTGCGCTCCCACCCCAATATCCAGCTGATGGAGCGTTTCAACGCGGTCGACCTCATCACCACCCGCAAGCTGGGTCTGCCGGGCAACAAGGTGCTGGGCGCCTACGTCTGGAACCGCAACGCCGAGCAGGTCGAAGTGATCCGCGCCCGCTTCGTGGCGCTGGCCACCGGCGGCGCCTCCAAGGTATATCAATATACCTCCAACCCGGACGTGAGTTCGGGTGACGGTATCGCCATGGCATGGCGCGCCGGCTGCCGGGTGGCGAACCTGGAGTTCAACCAGTTCCACCCCACCAGCCTGTTCCACCCCGATGACCCCAACTTCCTGTTGACCGAGGCCCTGCGCGGGGAAGGCGCCTATCTGCGCCGTCCCGACGGTAGCCGCTTCATGCTAGAGTTTGACGAGCGAGCCGAGCTGGCCCCGCGGGACATAGTCGCCCGCGCCATCGACCACGAGATGAAACGCCTTGGTGCCGACTGCATGTATCTGGACATCAGCCACAAGCCGGCGGATTTCATCATCAAGCACTTCCCGACCATCCATGAACGCTGCCTCGCAGTCGGCATCGACATCACCAAAGAGCCAATGCCCATCGTCCCGGCTGCTCACTACACCTGTGGCGGCGTAATGATAGACAATAATGGCCAGACCGACATTCCCGGTCTCTATGCCATCGGTGAAGTCACCTATACAGGGCTGCACGGCGCCAACCGCATGGCCTCCAACTCCCTGCTCGAGTGCGTGGTCTATGCCCATCAGGCGGGGGCCGACATCATGGCCAAGCTGCCCATGAGCATTGAACCGCCCCATCTGCCCGCCTGGGATGAGAGCAAGGTGGATAACTCGGACGAGCAGGTCGTTATCCAGCACAACTGGCACGAGCTACGGCTGATGATGTGGGACTATGTAGGCATAGTGCGTACCAACAAACGCCTGGCCCGCGCCAAACGCCGCATCGATCTGCTCAAGCAGGAGGTGCAGGAGTACTACGCCAACTTCCGGGTCTCCAACAACTTGCTGGAGCTGCGCAACCTGCTGCAAGTGGCCGAGCTTATCGTCAACTGCGCCTTGCAGCGCAAGGAGTCCCGTGGCCTGCACTACAACCTGGATTATCCAGACATGCAGCCTGACTCCAAACCCACGGTGCTGACGCCGGATCGGGAGTAATCACCCGTTAGCCGTCACCCAAATGACCTCGCCCCGGCGGGGTCATTTGCTATGGGGGATAAGGGTCAAAACTGGCGGTACGATTAACGGGCGGGCGGGGTTAGCCGGATGGCGCGGGCCAGCGCCCTATAGTGTTCCGGCGCGAGCGCATCGGAGAAAAGCCAGAGGCGCGCATCCGGCCTGTCGTTTGCCACCAGTTGCAGCCAGAGTGCCCCGGGCA
>NZ_CAWNYS010000556.1:0-11453 GCF_963878295.1 Aeromonas sp. HMWF014
CTACCCCACCTGACCCTGGTGATCTCCCCGTTGATCGCGCTGATGCACGACCAGCTCGCCTTCTTGCGCAGCAAGGGGATAGCCGCCGCGACCCTGGATTCGAGCCAGACGCCGGAGGAGAGCCGCCATGTGATGCAACAGGCCAGCGACGGTCAGCTCAAGATCCTGATGATCTCGGTAGAGCGGCTCAAGAACGAGCGCTTTCGCCGCTTCATCCAGCAGGTTCCGCTGTCGATGCTGGTGGTAGATGAGGCGCACTGCATCTCGGAGTGGGGTCACAACTTTCGACCCGACTACCTCAAGCTGCCGGCTTACCGCCGCGAGCTGAAGATCCCCCTGGTGTTGCTGCTGACCGCAACGGCAACGCCGGCGGTCATGGCAGACATGCAGGCCAAGTTCGATATCGAGGATGAAGGGCTCATCGTCACCGGTTTCTATCGCGCCAACCTGGATCTGGCCGTCGTCCCCCTGCCCGCCGAGGCACGCGATGGCTGGCTGCAAGCGGAAGTGCGGCGCGAACCCGGCGCCCCCACCATCGTCTATGTCACCTTGCAGCACACGGCGCAGCAATGTGCCACGCTGCTGCAACGGGCGGGGATCCGGGCGTGTGCCTATCATGCCGGGCTCGACTCGGCCCTGCGCAGCCAGATCCAGCATGACTTCATGGCAGGCAAGGTGGATTGCATCGTGGCCACCATCGCCTTTGGCATGGGTATCGACAAGGCGGATATTCGCCGGGTCATTCACTACGATCTGCCCAAATCCATCGAGAACTACAGTCAAGAGATCGGCCGTGCCGGGCGGGATGGGCTCCCTTCCCGCTGCATAGTGCTGGCCAATCGCGCCCAACTTCCCGTGCTGGAGAATTTCGTGTACGGGGATACGCCCGATCGCGCCGCCATAGTAACGCTGCTCGAGATCTTGCAACAAAGCGGCAGCGAGTGGGAGTTTGGTCTGCTGCGCCTCTCCAACGACACCAACATCCGTCAGTTACCGCTCAAGACACTGCTGGTCTATCTGGAGATGGCAGGCATCATAGCGCCAGCCTACAGCTATTTCGCCGAGTATCGCTTCAAGTTCGTGCTGGATAAGGCCGAGATCCTGGCCCGTTTCAATCCGGATCGCCGCCAGTTTCTGGAGCAGCTGTTTGCCTGCGCCCCGCAGGCGCGCAGCTGGTGTACCATGGACTTCGATGCACTCTGGCAAGGTTACCAGGGAGAGCGGCAGCGAGCCGCTGCGGCACTGGATTATCTGCAACAGCAGGGCTGGATAGAGCTGGAAAGCAAGCAGATGACAGATGTCTATCGGATCCTGCCCCAGGCAGTAGACACCGACGTTCTGGCCAATGAGCTGTATGCCCTGTTCGAGAAGAAGGAGTTGAGTGAACTGGCCCGGTTGCAGGCCTTGCTCGCGTTTTTTACATCGACTCGCTGCCTGAGCCATGAACTGGCCCGCTACTTTGCCGATGAGCAGGCGCCAAGCCAATGCGGGCACTGCTCCGTCTGCCGTGGCGAGGTCGCCATCCTGCCACCACTACCAACCCTCACCCTGCCCAACGAAAACGGGTTGCTCGCCTGGTGCGATCCCCTGATAGCCTTGTGCCACACTCGCCATCCTCGCATTCTGACCCGTTTTCTGTGCGGCATAGCCACGCCACTGACCACCCGGGTAAAGGCAAAAAGCCTGGCGGGCTTTGGCCAGCTGGCCGCACATCCGTTTGCCGACGTGCTGGCAGCAGTGTCACGGATCTACCCCACCCATCACGACTGAGCATCTCTGTGCTCATGCACACTACGTTGAAAAAATAAGACCCTCGCTGTTGCGAGGGTCAAGCCAACGGAAACGTGCTTAAACAGAGCTTTGTATCCGCAGCCAACACTCTCTTGCTAAAGCGCTGACTGCCTGACACAGGGCCAATCTAGAGCAGCCTAAATGTAGCGTCAATGTAAAAATTAGAGCTAAGACACCAAGCTGTCAGCATTACGCTAACGTAAACGTAATAAATTTCCTTCTTGCTATTTTCCCTCCCCCTTGCCCCGTCTAGGCTGCAGCCAGATGACCCGATAAATTCGATCTTCTTTCCATTTTCTGGCGAAAATTTATTTTTTATGTCTTTGACATTTACCTCACTATCGTGGCAAAAATAATTTAACAGTCAGTAACATAGGTGTGTCACTGATTGCGCCTTCCCGCATCAGGATCGGGAAGTACCCTTGCAAATTTAAACCAATAGATGGTGATGGATTACTGAGGGCTGTTGACTAGGCTTAATGAGGTAAACAGAACAAAAGTAGTGATCCACTCTTTTCAGGGTAAGCGACTATAACGAGGGCAAAGTTATGGGCATCTTCGAGCATTATCAACAGCGATACGAGAAAGCCAGGGAAGAGGAGTACAGCATCCAGGAGTTTCTGGATATGTGTAAGCAGGACAAAGCCTGCTATGCCTCCGCTGCCGAGCGCTTGCTGGTCGCCATCGGCGAGCCGGAAATGATCGACACCTCGGTCAATCCCAGACTCAGTCGTCTTTTTTCCAACCGCGTCGTCGCACGCTATCCCGCCTTCAAAGATTTCTACGGTATGGAAGAGGCCATCGAACAGATCGTCTCCTACCTCAAGCACTCGGCTCAAGGGCTGGAAGAGAAGAAGCAGATCCTCTATCTGCTGGGGCCGGTTGGCGGCGGCAAATCCTCTCTGGCTGAAAAGCTCAAGTCTCTGATGCAGAAAGTGCCTGTCTATCGTATCAAGGGCTCACCGGTCAACGATCACCCCTTCTGTCTGTTCGACATCGAAGAGGATGGCGAGCTGCTGGAAAAAGAGTATGGCATTCCCCGCCGATACCTGCGCCCCATCATGTCGCCCTGGGTGGCCAAGCGACTGCACGAGTTCGGTGGCGACATCTCCAAGTTCAAGGTAGAGAAGGTCAACCCTTCCATCCTCGATCAAATTGCCATCGCCAAGACGGAACCGGGTGATGACAATAACCAGGATATCTCCTCTCTGGTCGGCAAGGTCGACATCCGCATGCTGGAGCATTTTGCCCAGGATGATGCCGATGCTTACTCCTACTCGGGGGCGCTGTGCAAGGCGAACCAGGGGATCATGGAGTTCGTGGAGATGTTCAAGGCACCGATAAAGGTACTGCATCCACTGCTGACCGCCACCCAGGAGGGGAACTACAACGGCACAGAGGGACTTTCCGCCCTCCCCTTCGACGGTATTCTGCTGGCTCACTCCAACGAATCCGAGTGGCAGCAGTTCCGCAACAACAAGAACAACGAGGCCTTCCTCGACCGTGTCTACATCGTCAAGGTGCCCTACTGCCTGCGTGTTTCGGAAGAGGTGAAGATCTACGAAAAACTGCTTATAAACAGCGAGTTGACTGACGCCAAGTGCGCACCTGGCACCTTGGAACTGTTGGGTCAGTTCTCCGTCCTCTCCCGACTGAAAGAGCCGGAAAACTCCAGCCTCTACTCCAAGATGCGGGTCTATGATGGCGAGAGCCTGAAAGACACGGATCCCAAGGCGAAGAGCTATCAGGAGTACCGTGACTACGCCGGTGTGGACGAGGGTATGAATGGCTTGTCAACCCGCTTTGCGTTCAAGATCCTCTCCCGCGTCTTCAACTTCGACCACGCGGAAGTGGCAGCCAACCCGGTGCATCTCTTCTACGTGCTGGAACAACAGATAGAGCGTGAGCAGTTCCCACAGGAGCTGCACGATCGCTACCTCGAGTTCATCAAGGGCTATCTGACGCCGCGCTATGTGGAGTTCATTGGCAAGGAGATCCAGACCGCCTATCTCGAGTCCTATTCCGAGTACGGCCAGAACATCTTCGATCGCTACGTCACCTACGCCGACTTCTGGATCCAGGATCAGGAGTACCGTGACCCGGAAACCGGTCAGCTGTTTGATCGCTCGTCGCTCAACAGCGAGCTGGAGAAGATTGAGAAACCCGCCGGGATCAGCAATCCGAAGGATTTCCGCAACGAAATCGTCAACTTCGTGCTGCGTGCCCGGGCCAACAATGCAGGCCGTAACCCCAACTGGACCAGTTACGAGAAGCTGCGCACCGTGATCGAGAAGAAGATGTTCTCCAACACGGAAGAGCTGCTGCCGGTTATCTCCTTCAACAGCAAAACCTCGGCCGAGGAGCAGAAGAAGCACGATAACTTTGTCGAACGGATGATGGAGAAAGGCTACACCCGCAAACAGGTGCGACTGCTCTCCGAATGGTATCTCAGGGTACGCAAGTCATCCTGACCCTGCCGTGGTTCAAGGGGGAGTTATGGCGCATTTTATCGACCGCAGGCTCAACGGCAAAAACAAAAGCGCTGTCAATCGGCAGCGCTTCATCCGCCGCTACAAGAAGCAGATAAAACAAGCGGTCTCGGATGCTGTCTCCAAGCGCAGCATTCAGGACGTAGACAAGGGCGAAAGTATCAGCATCCCGACCAAGGATATCGGCGAGCCCCATTTTCATCAGGGGCACGGCGGTAAACGGGAGATGGTGCATCCCGGCAATGACCAGTTTGTCTCCGGTGACAAGATTGACCGCCCCAAGGGAGGGGGCGCAGGTCAAGGAGCGGGAGAAGGCCAGGCATCCAATCAGGGGGAAGGCGCTGACGATTTTGTATTCCAGATCTCCAAGGATGAGTATCTCGATCTGCTGTTTGAAGATCTGGAGCTGCCGCGGCTGCAGAAAACCCAGCTCAACCAGCTCATGGAAGTGAAAACCTACCGGGCGGGCTACACCTCCAACGGGGTGCCCGCCAACATCAACGTGGTGCGTTCCCTGCAAAACTCGCTTGCTCGGCGTATGGCGTTGCAAGCCGGCAAAAAACGCCAGCTGCATGAACTGGAAGAGCGGCTGGTATTGCTGGCGGCCGATCCCAACGAACATTTCGCCGAAATCACCCTGCTTGAGAAGGAGATCAGGGAGCTGAAACGGCGGATCGCAGCGGTGCCTTTTATCGACACCTTCGATCTCAAATTCAACAACTTCGTCAAACGGCCCGTGCCTTCCAGCCAGGCAGTGATGTTCTGCCTGATGGACGTGTCTGGGTCCATGGATCAGGCTACCAAGGAGATGGCAAAGCGCTTCTATATCCTGCTCTATCTGTTCCTGAGCCGGACCTACAAGAACGTGGAAGTGGTCTATATTCGCCACCATACCCAGGCCAAGGAAGTGGATGAGCACGAGTTTTTCTACTCCCAGGAGACCGGCGGCACCATTGTCTCCAGCGCGCTCAAGATGATGAACGACATCATCAACGAGCGTTACCCCGCCCATCAATGGAACATCTATGCCGCGCAAGCGTCCGATGGTGACAACTGGGCCGATGATTCACCGCAATGCCGGGAGATCCTGATGCGGGACATAATGCCGCAGGTGCGGTACTACTCCTATATCGAGATCACCACCCGCGCCCACCAGACTCTGTGGCACGAATATGAGTCGGTGGCCAGCCAGTTCCCCCATTTCGCGATGGAGCACATTCGCAAGGTCGAGGATATTTATCCGGTATTCCGGGAGCTGTTCAAGAAGCAAGCGGCGTGAGGGAGGTCATATGGTAGAAACCGCAAGAAAAATAGCGCCATTGGACGATGGCCCTGACTGGAACTTCGATCTGCTGGAAACCTATCATCAGGAGATCGCCCGGGTCGCCAAGTTCTATCGACTGGATACCTACCCCAACCAGATCGAGGTGATCACGGCAGAGCAGATGATGGACGCCTACTCCAGCGTCGGCATGCCCATTGGCTACCAGCACTGGTCATTTGGCAAGCGCTTCATCCACACCGATCGCAACTACAAGCGCGGCCAGATGGGGCTGGCCTATGAGATAGTCATCAACTCGGATCCCTGTATCGCCTACCTGATGGAGGAGAACACAATGCCGATGCAGGCGCTGGTGATGGCGCACGCCTGCTATGGCCACAACTCCTTCTTCAAGAACAACTATCTGTTCAAGACTTGGACCGATGCCTCTTCCATCATCGACTACCTGTTGTTCGCCAAGAACTACATCACCGAATGCGAAGAGAAACACGGTATCGATGCGGTGGAGAAACTGCTCGACTCCTGCCATGCGCTGATGAACTTCGGCGTTGACCGTTACAAGCGACCGCAAAAGATCTCGCTGGCAGAGGAGAAGCGTCGCCAGAAAGCGCGGGAAGACTATCTGCAAACCCAGGTCAACGAACTGTGGCGCACCCTGCCCAAGCAGCATAAGGCCCTGGGAGTCGAAGACAGACGCTACCCGGCCGAACCACAGGAGAATATCCTCTACTTCATCGAGAAAAATGCCCCCCTGCTTGAGCCCTGGCAGCGCGAGATAGTGCGCATAGTGCGCAAGATCAGTCAGTACTTCTACCCGCAAAAACAGACTCAGGTCATGAATGAAGGGTGGGCCACCTTCTGGCACTACACCATCCTCAACCACCTGTATGACGAGGGCAAGATCAGTGATCGATTCATGATAGAGGTGTTGCACAGCCACACCAACGTGGTGTACCAGCCCCCCTACAACAGTCGCTACTACTCGGGGATCAACCCCTACGCCCTCGGTTTCGCCATGTTTACCGATCTGCGCCGCATCTGCGAGAACCCGACGGAGGAGGACAGATACTGGTTCCCCGATTACGCCGGCACCAATTGGGTGGATACACTGCATTTCGCCATGCAGAACTTCAAGGACGAGAGCTTCATCAGTCAGTTCCTGAGCCCCAAGGTGATGCGGGAGATGAAGCTGTTCGCCATCGACGATGACGATCTGAAGAACTACCTCAAGGTCTCCGCCATCCACAACGAGGAGGGTTATAGACTGGTGCGCAATACCCTGTCAGCCCAGTACAACTTGAGCAATCTGGAGCCCAACATTCAGGTATACAACGTTGCAGTAAAAGGAGATCGGTCGCTGACTCTGCGCTATGTGCCACACAATCGGATCCCGCTGGGGGATTCCCGCCACGAGGTACTCAGGCATCTGCATCAGCTCTGGGGATTCGATGTGGTACTGGAGCAGGATAACGGCGACTTGCCCGCTGACATCATAGGTCGCTGTCCGGAGAAAAAACCGGTCTAAGGCCACTTTCAGCCATAAAAAAACGCGCCAGAAGGCGCGTTTCTCTTTGCATCAACAATCAGTTATCGCACAGATTGCTCGGCATGTCCTGGCGCAAGCGGGTCCACAGCTTGCCGGACTCTATCCCGTACTGGCGTACCGTCATGAACACGGCTTCATGATTCTTGGTCTCGGCCAAATCCAACAAAGTCTTGTAATAGGCATCCGCCGTTTCACGAGCCTGCTTGTCAGAGAAGTAGTAACGTCCAACCCGACTATAGAGTCCCTTGAAGCCATTGAGGATCAAGGCGTAGATGGGGTTGCCGGAAGCAAAGGAGAGCTGATGGTGCAGACGATAATCAAACTCCGCATACGCCTCCGGAGTGCTATCCACAGCCTTGGCACCACGCAGTATCTCGGCAGCTTGCTCAGGATTATTGCGAATCGCACCACGGATGAAAATGGTGCAGATATTGGTACGCGCCGACAACAGCTGAGCCACCAGATCCGGCACCTTGTCCTGATCCAGACGGGCCAGAGTTTCCAAGATGTTGAGACCCGAGGTCTCCCAGAAATTGTTCACCTTGGTCGGTTTGCCATGCTGGATGGTGAGCCAGCCATCGCGGGCCAAACGCTGCAACACTTCGCGCAAGGTAGTACGAGTCACCCCGATCAGCTCGGACAGCTCACGCTCGGCCGGCAATATGGATCCTGGAGGAAAGCGATTGTTCCAGATGGACTCGATAATGTATTCCTCGGCAAACCCTGCAGGGCTCTGCGCTTTTATGACCATGTAGTGACTCTGTTGTAGTACGTAAAAAGGCCCCCGAATAATAGCAAAGCAGAGAGGGCTGGCAAGCAGAAGGTCAGTCCTCTGCTCACATAAGCAGGTCGTTTTGTTAAAAAAATGTATGAAACCACGCGATAGGTGCCAGCCAACCCCGCCGTCTGGCGATAAAACAGACATTCTCTTGGGCAAGGGGCACTATGTTATTTATAGTTACGCCTCTTTTTGATTAAAATCATGAGGAATCAATCTGATAAGGGACAACATCCGGATGTTCTGGTCGAGCCTGTCTTGACTGCATAGACGCAGATACCAACAACAAAACAGAGACCCATATTATGCCAATCAGCTTAGGGCAAGCCTTTGCCAAGAACTTCCTGGGCAATGCACCCCAGTGGTACAAGGCCGCCATTTTGCTATTTCTGCTAATCAACCCGATCGCCTTCTATCTTGATCCTTTCGCCGCCGGCTGGCTGCTGGTGGTTCAATTCATCTTCACCCTGGCCATGGCGCTCAAGTGCTATCCACTGCAACCCGGTGGCTTGCTGGCTATCGAGGCTGTGCTGATCGGCATGACCTCGGCAGAGCAGGTCAAGCATGAGCTGGTGGCCAACATAGAGGTGCTGCTGCTACTGGTGTTCATGGTGGCCGGCATCTACTTCATGAAGCAGTTGCTGCTCTACGTGTTTACCAAACTGCTGATCCGGATCCACTCCAAGACCCTGCTCTCCTTGGCGTTTTGTCTGGTATCGGCCTTCCTGTCTGCCTTCCTTGACGCCCTGACAGTGATCGCCGTGGTGATCAGCGTCGCGACAGGCTTCTACGCCATCTACCACAAGGTCTCCTCTGGCAAGGAGTTCGGCAATCAACACGACTACACCAATGATAATTCCGTCAACGAGCTCAATCGCCAGCATCTGGACGACTTCCGTGCCTTCCTGCGCAGCCTGATGATGCACGCAGCCATAGGGACAGCCATCGGTGGCGTCTGCACCCTAGTGGGAGAGCCGCAAAACCTGATCATAGGTGAGCAAGCTGGCTGGCATTTTGGTGAGTTTGCCATCCGTATGTCACCGGTCACAGTTCCCGTGTTTTTCTGCGGCCTGCTCACCTGCATCCTGGTCGAGAAGTGCCGCTGGTTTGGCTATGGCGCCCAGTTGCCGGATGCGGTGCGTCGCATCATGGAAGATTACAACCGCTACGAAGAGGCCGAGCGATCCCCGCAAGACAAGGCCAAGCTGATAGTACAGGCGCTGATCGCCCTCTGGCTGATCACAGGGCTGGCCATGCACCTGGCGGCGGTGGGGCTGATCGGGCTATCTGTCATAGTGCTGGCTACCTCACTGACTGGCATCACAGATGAGCATTCGCTCGGCAAGGCGTTCCAAGAGGCCCTGCCCTTCACCGCCCTGCTCGCCGTCTTCTTCAGCATAGTGGCCGTCATCATCGATCAGCAGTTGTTCAAACCCGTGATCCAGTGGGTATTGGCCGCCGAGCCGGACGATCAGCTCGCCCTCTTCTATCTGGCCAACGGCCTGCTCTCCATGGTCAGTGACAACGTCTTCGTCGGCACCGTCTACATCAATGAGGTAAAGACGGCCCTGCTCAACAACGCCATCAGCCGTGAGCAGTTCGATCTGCTGGCTGTCGCCATCAACACCGGCACCAACCTGCCATCCGTCGCCACCCCCAACGGCCAAGCGGCCTTCCTGTTCATGCTGACCTCGGCACTGGCCCCCTTGTTGCGCCTCTCCTATGGCCGCATGGTATGGATGGCTCTGCCCTACACCCTGGTGCTGGGAGTGGTGGGTTTCCTCTCGGTGGAGATGCTGCTCGGCCCGATGACCGAGTGGTTCTATCAGGCCGGCTGGCTGGTACTCGACAACGTCACGCCTGCGGTTCTACCTGCGCTGCATTGACCCCATAAGGGCCCGCCAGGGCCCTTTCTTTTTAGCCACTGCTCTGCTCTAATTCAGCCACTGTTTTTTCTGTGAGATCAACCAGATGATTGAGTTTCTGCGACGTATTGCCGCCCATCGACTGGCATGGGGCCTGCTTGCCGCCTCCGCCCTCTTCCTCGAGTTGAGCGCCCTCTTCTTCCAGCACGTGCTGGGTCTGCATCCTTGCGTCATGTGCATCTATGAGCGTATCGCCACTCTGGGGGTCATACTGGCAGGCTTGCTCGGCATGGTAGCGCCGCAGAAGTGGTATGTGCGCTGGAGTGCCCTGCTGCTGTGGGGCTACAGTGCCTTCCGCGGCCTCCAGCTGGCACTGCAGCATGTGAATTACCAGATGAACCCCTCCCCGTTCAACGTCTGCAGTCCCTTTGCTGATTTCCCGAGCTGGGCCCCCCTCGATCAGTGGATCCCCTGGCTGTTCTTCCCGGATGGGGATTGCAGCGAGATCAGCTGGCAGTTCCTGGGCTTTTCCATGCCCCAGTGGCTGGTGGCCATCTTCGCCGCCTACCTGCTGGTCTTCGTAGTGGTCGCCATCGGCAACCTGGTCAAGGGGCGCTGCTGCAGCTGACGGTATCACATAAAAAAGGTCTACTGGCTCTAATGCCAGTCAGTTAAGCCTGACTGGCATTATTTTTATTGGCTTTTTTCACACTGTACGGCTGTGGTCTCGGCTTCACGCTGCGGGGATAACTGCGCTCTCTTCTCTGTGGTCATACGAACTGTACCGCTTGTTTCTCCAGGTCTGCCCCTCACCCCGGGATATACCCCGGTAACACATAGGCCATACAGCTCAACTCATGGACAAGGTAGACCGACGCCATGTGAAAACTCAGCTGATTTGCCGTGTATCCCGCCGCCATCTTCGTCATCTGGCTACGTAGCGGGTTGTGCACCAGCAACACATCCCACCAGGCGCTTGATGCTTTTGTCCCCAACCATTTGGCGCGCTTGCAGGAAGGCGCTGGGGGGCGACAACGGGGCTGCACCTGGCAGCATGACTGGCGTGAAGAAAACCGAGAGCCTGTGTAATAGGCATAAAAAATCCGAAACCAATCAACAGGTTTCGGATTTTCACACATCAGAAGAAGCGGTCACTGGCCCCTGAACTGATCCACATTACGGACCCGCGTCGCGCTTTGTGTATTGTCTGGCTGCTGCCGCAGGCAGTCAGCCGGGACAGAGCAGGCTCAGCCTGCGTTGCGAGTCGCCACCGCATCGGCCAGCGTACGCAGCAGCACGTCGGTATCGGCCCAGCCAATGCAGGCATCCGTGATGCTCTGACCGACGGTGAGCTCGCACCCATCCACCAGATCCTGGCGCCCTTCCACCAGGTGACTTTCCACCATGACGCCAAATACCGCCTTACTGCCGGCACGCAACTGACCGGCCACGTCCTCGGCCACCACCATCTGGTTCTTGAACTGCTTGCTGCTGTTGGCGTGGCTAAAGTCGATCATCACCTTCTGCGGCAGACCGGCCTTGTCCAATCCCTTCACCACCTCATCAACATGGGCGGCGCTGTAGTTCGGCTCGCGGCCGCCGCGTAGAATAATGTGGCAGTCCGGGTTGCCGCGGGTCGCCACGATGGCGGAGTGGCCATACTTGGTGACCGACAGGAAATGGTGCGGCGCGCTGGCGGCGC
>NZ_CAWNYS010000557.1:0-6140 GCF_963878295.1 Aeromonas sp. HMWF014
GGCTTATCCTGAGCAAGCCGAGCCAGGCCCGCACCCTGGTGGCCAGCGACTTTCTCGATGCCGTGGTGGCGGTGACGCCGGGTGGTTTGCTGGAGCTCACCATCTACACCCTGGTCGCCATGTGCGCCGTCATCTGCCTGCCGCGCCAGTTCCATGTGACTGTGGTGGAGAACAACCAGGGCCAGGATCTGCATTGGGCGCGCTGGCTGTTCCCGCTCTATCTGTTCGTGATGGGGCTCTTCGTCTGGCCGCTGGCGCTGGCGGGAAAACAGTGGGTGGGGGCCGACATGGCCTCGGATACCTATGTGATAAGCCTGCCTATGTCACTCGGTTTCGACGGCATGGCGATGCTGGCGTTTCTCGGCGGCACCTCGGCGGCCACCGGTATGGTGATCGTCTCTACCATAGCCCTGGCCATCATGGTCAGCAACGATCTGGTGCTGCCTGTGCTGCTGCGCCGCTTCTGGCAGCAGGGGCGGGACGAGCGGCTGGTGCGCCTGCTGCTGCAGGTGCGCCGGGGGGCCATCCTGCTGATCCTGCTGGCGGCCTGGGGGCTCTACCTCTGGCTTGGGGATCTCACCAGCCTGTCGCGCATCGGCTATCTGTCGTTCGGCGCCGTGGCCCAGTTCGCACCGGCCCTGCTGCTTGGCCTTTACTGGCGGCACGGCAATCGCAAGGGTGTCTATCTTGGCCTCGCCCGCGGGGTCAGCCTCTGGTTTGCGACCCTGCTGGCGGAGAGCGGCCTGCTGGCCGGCTCGCCGTTGGAAGCCCTGCTCGCGCCGCCGGACTGGCCTGCCTTCCGCGATCTGAGCCTGGGGGCCTGGTGCATCTTTCTGAGCCTCTTGCTCAACCTGCTCGGCTATGTGATGGGCTCCCTGTTGTCGCGGGCTGCGGTGAGTGAGCGGTTGCAGGCGGCCAACTTCGTCGGCAAGCCGAGCCGCGATACTGCGGCCCTCTATCAGGCGCGGGTCTCGGTCAGGGAGCTGGAGATGCTGGCGGCCCGCTTCGTCGGCTCGAGCCGGGTCAAGCGGGCCTTCGGTCGCTTCGCCGGCGAGCGGGGCGGCACACTGGCGCCCCAGATGCAGGCGTCGGCCGAACTTATTGCTCACACGGAGCGGCTGCTGGCGGGGGTGTTCGGCACCTCGTCCGCCCGGCTGGTGCTGGCCTCGGCCCTGCAGGGGCGTAACATGCAGCTGGAGGAGATAGCCACCATAGTGGACGAGGCCTCAGATGTGTTTCGCTTCAACCGCGGCCTGCTGCAGGGGGCCATAGAACACATGGGGCAGGGGATCTCGGTCGTGGACAGAGAGCTCAAGCTGGTGGCCTGGAACCGGCGCTATATAGATCTGTTTCACTATCCGCCGGGGCTTATTCAGGCAGGGCGTTCCATCGAGGAGATTATCCGTTACAACGCCGAGCAGGGGCTGTGCGGCCCGGGAGATATCGAGGCCCATGTGGCGCGGCGGGTCGCTTTCATGCTGCGTGGCAGCCCCCACATCTCGGCGCGGGAGCGACCCGATGGCCGGGTGATCGAGATGCAGGGCAACCCCATGCCAGCCGGCGGTTTCGTCATGACCTTTACCGACATTACCCCGTTTCGCGACGCCGAGCGGGTGCTGCGCGAAGCCAACGAACACCTGGAGGCGCGGGTGGCTGAACGCACTCACGAGCTCTCCGAACTCAACCGTCAGCTGCTGCTGGTGAACCAGCAGGTGGAGCGGGCCAACCACTCCAAAAGCCGCTTCCTGGCGGCGGTGAGCCACGATCTGACCCAGCCGCTCAACGCCGCCAGGCTGTTCACCTCTTCCTTGCTGGAGATGTTGCCGCCCCGGGATGAGACGGCCCGCATCGCCCGTCACATCGACGATGCGCTGGGAGCGACCGAGGATCTCATCACGGATCTGCTCGATATCTCGCGCCTCGAAGCAGGCAAGTTCAAGGCCAGGAAGCTGGATTTCGCCTTGCACGACGTGCTTGCCAACCTCAAGGCGGAGTTCGGGGTGCTGGCCCAGGCGGGGGGCATACAGTTCTCGGTGGTGGAGAGCAAGCTGGCCGTGTACAGCGATGTGCGCCTGCTGCGCCGGGTGCTGCAAAATTTCCTCACCAATGCGTTTCGCTACAACCCTGGCGGCCGTGTGTTGCTCGGTTGCCGCCGGATGGGGGATAAGGTGCGCATCGAGGTGTGGGATAACGGCCCCGGCATTCCGGCCGACAAGCAGGAGGCCATTTTCGACGAGTTCTCCCGTCTCGATCACTCCCGCACCGCCAAGGAGCAGGGATTGGGGCTGGGGCTCGCCATCGCTCGCGGTATCGCCCTGGTGCTGGGCCACAACCTGACCCTGCGCAGCTGGCCGGGGAGGGGATCCGTGTTTGCCATCACCCTCAACCTGGCGACCCGTCCTGTCGCAATGACGCAGGTGGCGGCACCCGCCCTGCGGGACAGCCAGCTGGAGGGGGTCCGGGTGCTCTGTATCGACAACGAGAGCGATATCCTCATCGCCATGCACTCCCTGCTGGGGCGCTGGGGCTGCGAGGTGGTCTGTGCCCAGAGCCTGGTTCAGGCCGAGGATCTCATCGCCGGTGGCTTCCTGCCGCAGCTGGTGCTGTCCGATTACCACCTGGATTATGGCAAGACAGGCTTGCAGGCGTTGCACATGCTGCGGCTCGCCCATGGCAACGACATCGGCGGCATCATCATCAGCGCGGATCGCAAGAGCGGGTTGCAGGCACAGATCCGTGAACACGGTTACGGCTACATCAGTAAACCGGTCAAACCGCTCAAGTTGCGGGCGCTGATGAACAGCATATTGCGGCCGGCCAAACTTGATGATGATCACGAAACAAGTAATTCGTCTTATTTTTAATCGCGACCTTAAGGGGACAGGAGTGGTGCTTTTTTGCTCAGTTAGGCACTGTTTCTTCCCTTTTAAGGCTCTTTATCGATCACATGTGGTCCATTAATAACCTGCCAGGGGTTTGTCCTTCCTCGTTTAACTCCTTATATTCAATTGGCGATTATTTTTTGTCGCAAATCAAGTTGTGCCAAAGGCAAACCGGACGAAAGTTCGGGACGCAAAGCTTCCGGTCTAAGGGTCAGCAGTACCTAAGATAGCGGGGCCACCACAGGTTGTTTCGCCCATGGGCCAAGCCATGGTGCGATGTTGTCTACGTGACCTGTCAGGTTGGCGTTGCCTTTTTCGTTGTTTATTCCAAGAACGAAATAAGGATATTCAACTATGTTAAGTCCAAAACCCTCATTACTGGCATTGTTGGTCGGGGGCTTGTGTGCCTCCTCCGCGTTCGCAGCCGCACCCGGCAAACCCACCATAGGCTGGGGCGAAACCAAGTTCGCCATCGTCGAAGTGGATCAAGCCGCCACCTCCTACAACAAGCTGGTGACTGTCCATAAGGATGGCGCCCAGGTCAGCGTGAGCTGGAACCTCTGGTCCGGTGACGTTGGCCAGACGGCCAAGGTGTTACTCGATGGCAAGGAGGTGTGGTCCGGTGCCGCATCCGCCGCCGGCACCGCCAATTTCAAGGTGACCAAGGGGGGCCGCTACCAGATGCAGGTGGCCCTGTGTAACGCCGACGGTTGCACCCTCTCCGACAAAAAAGCGATCCTGGTGGCGGACACAGACGGCAGCCACCTGGTGCCGCTCAAGGCACCGCTGCAGGAGAACAACAAGCCTTACGCCAACAAGTCCGGCAAGGTGGTGGGGGCCTACTACGTGGAGTGGGGTGTCTATGGTCGCAAGTTCACCGTGGACAAGGTTCCGGCCCAGAACCTGACTCACATACTCTACGGCTTTACTCCCATCTGCGGCGGCAATGGCATCAACGACAGCCTGAAAGAGATCGCGGGCAGTTTCGAGGCGCTGCAACGATCCTGCGCCGGGCGCGAGGATTTCAAGGTCTCCATCCACGATCCCTGGGCCGCTATCCAGATGGGGCAGGGCAATCTCACCGCCTATGATGAGCCCTACAAGGGCAACTTCGGCAACCTGATGGCGCTCAAGAAGGCCTATCCTGACCTGAAAATTCTCCCCTCCATCGGCGGGTGGACCCTCTCCGACCCCTTCTTCTTCTTCGGTGACAAGACCAAACGCGACACCTTCGTCGCTTCGGTGAAGGAGTATTTGCAGACCTGGAAATTCTTCGACGGGGTGGATATCGACTGGGAGTTCCCGGGGGGGCAGGGGGCCAACCCCAAACTGGGCAGCGCCTCCGATGGCGAGACTTATGTGCTGCTGATGAAGGAGCTGCGCGCCATGCTCGATGAGCTGAGCGCAGAGACGGGCCGCACCTACGAGCTCACCTCCGCCATCAGCGCCGGCGGTGACAAGATTGCCAAGGTGGACTATCGCGCTGCCCAGCAATACATGAATCATCTCTTCCTGATGAGCTACGACTTCAACGGTGCCTGGACCAACACAGGGCTGGGCCACCAGACCGCGCTCTATGAGGCGAGCTGGGATCCCAACACCAAGTACACCACCGACAAGGGGGTGAAGGCGCTGCTGGGCCAGGGCGTGGATCCGGGCAAAGTCGTGGTAGGCGCGGCCATGTATGGCCGTGGCTGGACCGGTGTCAGCGGCTATCAGGGCAACAACCCCTTCACCGGCACCGCCACCGGCCCGATTGCGGGCAGCGAGGCGGAAGGGATCTGGGAGAAGGGGGTCATCGATTATCGCGGCATCGCCAAGGGCAAGATGGCCGGGGACTGGCAGTACAGCTACGACGAGGCGGCCGAGGCGCCCTATGTGTTCAAGGCCTCCACCGGCGAGCTCATCACCTTCGATGACGAGCGTTCAGTCAAGGCCAAGGGGCAATATGTGCTGGCCAACCAGCTCGGCGGCATGTTCGCTTGGGAAATCGATGCCGACAATGGCGACATTCTCAATGCCATGCATGAGGGGCTGGGCAACGGGGAAGGCACAACACCGCCGGTCAACAAGCCGCCGGTGGCCAGTGCAGGCAATGATATCGCCGTGATGGGCCCGGCCGAGCTGGTGCTGGATGGTTCTGCTTCCCGCGATCCGGAAGGGGCCGTGCTGAACTACAGCTGGACCCAGATCTCCGGTCCCAAGGCGACCCTGAGCGATGCCAACCAGGCCAAGGCCAAGGTGAGCGTTGACGCGGTCAGCCAGGACGTGGATCTGGTGTTCGAACTGACGGTGACCGACGATCACAACCTCAGTGCCAAGGATCAGCTGGTAGTGACCAACAAGGCGCCGCAACCCAACCTGCCGCCTGTGGTGACGCTGCAGGACAAGGCCTCGGTAGAGGCCGGCAAGCAGGTGGCCATCACCGCCAACGCCAGCGATCCCAACGGCGACACCCTGAGCTATCAGTGGAGCGTCCCTGCCGGGTTGATCTCCAGCGGTCAGAACAGCAAGACCCTGGTGGTGACAGGCCCCAATGTGACCGTGGAGGCCGGTTATGACCTCACGGTCACCGTGACCGACGGCGCGCTGGATGCCCAGGCCAAGACCCGCCTCACCGTGACCCCGGTCAGCGGTGGCAGCGACTGCAATGCCACCGATCCCGATGCCGCCAACTGGCCTGCCTGGAAGGCCGCGACCACCTACAGCGGTGGCGAGAAGGTGAGCCACAACCAGCTGGTATGGCGCGCCAAGTATTGGAGCCGAGGCAATGAGCCCACCCCAGGGGCCGATCAGTGGCAGCTCGAGAGCAAGGTCGAGCTGGGCTGGGATACCGCAGCTGCCTATAACGGCGGCGATTTGGTCAATCACGGTGGTCGCCGCTGGCAGGCCAAATGGTGGAATCAGGGCAATGAGCCTGGCAAGTCCGGCGTCTGGCTTGATATCGGAGTCGCCAGCTGCCCATAAGGGGGCAGCCCCAGACATGATGGCGGGGCTGGTCTGGCCCCGTCCCTTTTCGAAGAAAACCGGAGAACAACAATAATGAACAGAAATCGTACGACACTTCTGCTTGCCAGCCTGATGCTGAGCGGACACCTCTGGGCGGCTGACGCCTACAACATCAATCAGGGTTACAGTGGCGGCAGCCAGGTCAGTTTCAACGGCAAGATCTATGAAGCCAAGTGGTATGCCAATCCGGGCCAGAGCCCGGCGCTGCAGGTCGCCAATGAATGGGACTCTCCGTGGGCCCTGTTGGGT
>NZ_CAWNYS010000558.1:0-1334 GCF_963878295.1 Aeromonas sp. HMWF014
TGGATTTGACCCCATAGGTCCAGACACTTTTTCCCGCTTAGGGCTGTGATACCCGACTGCGCAGAAATTCCCGGGGTGAACGGTATCCCAAGGCGCTGTGCGGGTGGTGCTCGTTATAATGCTCAAACGCGATGGCCAAATTGCCTACCGCTGTTCGGCTATCTGGTTTCGGCATCATCTCGATATAGTCTCGCTTCATCGTCTTCACGAAGCTCTCCGCTATACCGTTGCTCTGTGGGCTTCTCACCGCCGTCGTTCTGGGCTCCAACCCGATTTCTCGTGCAAACGCGCGGGTCTCATGGGCTCGATACGCCGAACCATTATCTGTCAGCCATTCTACCGGTGATGCCGGCAACGCATCCCCGAAGCGACGTTCGACAGATCTCAGCATGACATCTTGCACTGTGTCACTGTCGTAACCCCCGGTACTGGCCGCCCAGTCCAACGCCTCCCTATCGCAGCAGTCCATGGCGAACGTGACACGTAGTTTTTCACCGTTATCACAGCGAAATTCAAAGCCATCCGAGCACCAACGTCGATTGCTCTCTTTGACGGCAACACGCCCCTTATGTGCTTGCTGGGCCAATGGTGCCGCCGGTTTTCTTTCCAGCAGCAGGCCATGATCGCGCATAACGCGATGTACCCGCTTAGCGTTTACTACAGGCAGTCGTGTTGCCTCTGACTGACGCCGTAACAGCGCCCAGACCCGGCGATAGCCATAGGAGGGAAGCTCTGCCATCGCCTCCATGATACGGCCAAGTAAGGCTGCATCATCACGCTGGCGATGATGACGACCATCTTGCCAACCCGGTTTTCGATGAACACGAAAGGATAGTTGCGCACGCGATACATTAAGAGCCTGGCTCACAGCACTTAATCGTCGTCCCCCGGCAACAAGGGCGCATGCGCAATCCATTTTTTTGCTCGGCCATACTCCACGGCTTCTTTGAGGATCTCGTTCTCCATGGTCTTCTTCCCGAGCAGACGCTGGAGCTCTCGGATCTGCTTGATAGCCGCAGCCAACTCGGAAGCAGGGACAACATCCTCACCTGCGGTGATCGCTGTGAGAGAGCCCTCCTGGAATTGTTTGCGCCATTTGAAAAGCTGGTTGGCGTTGACGTCGTGCAAGCGAGCAACATGAGAGACGGTCATCCCGGGCTCAAAGGTCTGCTGCACGATGGCGATCTTTTCTTGTGGAGTCCGGCGTCGACGGCGCTCGACCCCTGTTAACACTTCGACCATCTTATCGTTGTGACTAGTACTGAACATAGTTCCAAGACTACCTCTTAAGTTAAGAGGGGCGAAGTGTCTGGATCTTCAAGGGGCCAATCTAG
>NZ_CAWNYS010000559.1:0-2062 GCF_963878295.1 Aeromonas sp. HMWF014
AAACCAATAAAAACAATGCCAGTCAGGCTTAACTGACTGGCATTAGGCCCGCGGGCCCGTTTTTGTTGGCAATCTGGTGCCCGATTCAGTAACCGCCTCTGGCATCCTTCACCGCCAGCCCCAGCTGCCACACCGCCATGGCGTAGTGGGTGCTGTGGTTGTAGCGGGTGATGGTGTAGAAGTTGGGCAGGCCGTACCAGTATTGATAACCACTGCCGATGTCGAGGCGCAGCAGGCTCGATTCGCTGTGGTTGCCCAGGCTGCTGGTGGGGGTGAGCCCGGCGCGGCGCAGGGTGGCGACCGGGTAGCGGGTCTGGAAGCCGTGCTCATAGCCGGGCAGTTGGCCCTGACCACGTACCGCCACCGGCTGTCCCTTCTCCCAGCCATGGGCCTTGAAGTAGTTGGCCACGCTGCCGATGGCATCCACAGGATCCCACAGGTTGGTGTGGCCGTTGCCGTTGAAGTCCACCGCATAGCGTTGGAAGCTCGACGGCATGAACTGGCCATAGCCCATGGCACCGGCGTAGGAACCCTTGGGTTCGGTGGGATCCATCCCCTCATCCCGGGTCATCACCAGGAAGGACTCCAGCTCGCTGGTGAAGAACTCGGCCCGGCGCGGGTAGTCAAATGCCAGGGTCACCAGCGCATCCAGAATGCGGGTCTTGCCCATCACCCGGCCCCAGCGGGTTTCTACCCCGATAATGCCGACGATGATCTCGGGTGGTACGCCATAGAGCTGGTAGGCTCGGTTTAGTTCGCTTTCGTATTCGCGCCAGAAATTGACGCCGTTTTGCACGTTGTCGGGGGTGATGAACTTGGCGCGGTAGCGATTCCAGGCGCCAGTCGGACCCGTCGGCTTGGCGGTCGTCGGGGCCTGGGCATCCATCAGCCGGATGATCCAGTCAGAACGCTCTGCCTGTGCCAGTACCCTGTGCAGCTCGGCACTGTCGAAACCGTGCTTTTGCACCATGTGTTGCACGAACTGATCTACGCTGCTGCGATTGGCAACATCCCCCTGTCCGTAGACGGGGCGGCTCGGCGGCGTCTGATTGATGAAAGCGCTCTTGGGCTGGGGTGTGACCACGGGCTTGGCAGCCGGTGTGCTGCTGCAGCCATAGAGCAGGGGAAACAGGGAAAGTGTGAGTACGGAGACAAGGCGACGCATAAGGTTCTCATGAGCCTGACAAAGAGTGCCGACATGGTAAAACATTGTCATCCGCGCGCAAGTGTTCCGTGCGCCTGACACGTCGCCAAAGCATCGTGCGATGGATTACCCCCTGGGGGCCGGGGCGACTCAGCGCAGGGTGTGATAACCGCTCCAGAGCCGGGTCAGGGTGGTGATGAGGCAGAGCAGGGCAAAGCCATAGGCGAGGGTTGCAAAAGCCGCGGGCCAGAGGCACATCAGCACGAACAGCGCGATGGTCTCGCTCCCCTCGGTGAGCCCACCGAGATAGTAGAGGGACTTGTGGTGATAGACGGGGTTTTCTATCCCCCGCTTGCCCGCCATGATGGCGAAGGCCAGAAAGCTCGAGCTCGTCCCCATGAAGGCGAACAGCAGGGTGGCGGCGGGCAGGGCGTTGGCGGGGGCGCTCAGGGCAAAACCCAGCACCACGGCGGCGTAGAAGATGAAATCGAGGGTGATGTCGAGAAAGCCGCCGCAGTCGGTGATGCCGGTTTCCCGTGCCACAGCGCCGTCGAGCCCGTCCAGCAGCCGGTTGCACAGGATGGCCGCGAGCGCCCACTGATAGCAACCAAAGGCCAGCAGCGGCAGCGCCAGCATGCCGACGGCAAAGCCGGTGAGGCTTATCTGGTTGGCGCTTATGCCTGCTCGGCACAGCGGCTTGGCCAGCTGGGTGAGGGGGCGGCGGATCATGGGAATAAGGTGGCGATCAAACAAGGTCGGGGTCCTCGGTTAGCAAACAAAGAGACGGTGTGAGATCGAGTATGGTGCCGGGGGCATCCTCCTCGTCATGGGTCACCAGGATGGCTGGGATGCCTTTGGCCTTGAGCCGCTCGAACACCAGGGTTTTGAACGCGGCGCGCAGCGGTTTGTCGAGGCGGG
>NZ_CAWNYS010000560.1:0-2292 GCF_963878295.1 Aeromonas sp. HMWF014
GATCCTGGTCCCCTCGTCGTCTGTCTGCCCCGTCACATCCTCCTTATGTCCCGACTCGCCCTCCCTCCCCGACTGGGATAAGATGCCACCTTCATTGCATTTAAGGAAAACCTGATGAAATTCATTCTGATCGCGCTGCTGGTTGCCGGTGTCGTCTACTACTTCTACTCGAGCAGCAATAGCAAAAAACAAGCCGTGGAAAATGTGCGCAAGGGCGCCGAGTTTCTCGTCAGCAACAAAGACAAACCCCTGGTGACCACCACGGCCTCCGGCCTGCAGTACGAAGTGCTGACCCCGGGCACTGGCACGGTTCACCCCACCGCCACCAGCAAGGTGAAGGTGCACTACGAGGGCAAGCTGCTGGACGGCACTGTCTTCGACAGCTCGGTCGCCCGTGGCGAGCCCATCGAGTTTGGCCTCAATCAGGTGATAAAGGGCTGGACCGAAGGGGTGCAGCTGATGGTGGAAGGGGAGAAGACCCGCTTCTACATCCCCGCCAATCTGGCCTATGGCGATCGTGCCGCCGGCAAGATACCGCCGGGATCAGTCCTCATCTTCGACGTTGAGCTGCTGGGCATTCAATAAGCTGACTGATGGCAACAGTGCCGCAGACACGATCCCACTGAGCGCCCGTCCTCATCTTCGACGTTGAGCTACCGGGCATTCAATAAGCAGGCCTATTGCCGTACCGCCATAAGTACCCGCGCGGATTTCGATGTGGCGCTGCCGGGTATTCAGCAAGCCTGATGGTGAAATAATCAGACAAGGCCAGCGCCATGCGCTGGCCTTGTCATTTATGGAATCCATCCCCCGGTTTTCGCCATAACTATCAACCCATAGTGAACAGTGCTTATACATGACACTGGATTGTTAACCGCCAATCCGGGGCAGATAATGAGTCCATCGTCAGTGGCGCTGCCCTGACCCGGGTTTTGGTGCGCCGCGCGTACCGACACAGCGTATATGGAGTCTTGTCATGTCTATCGCCCCTGTATGGTTTATCTCTCACGGTGCCCCGGATCTGGTTCTGCGCGACCAGCCGGCAACCCGCTTCCTGAAAAATCTCTCTCTTGGCGACATCAAGGGGCTGGCGGTGATCTCGGCCCACTGGTTCAGCCGCGCCGAACTACAGATCAACGTCGAGCCCAGCCCGGCGCTCATGTATGACTTCTACGGGTTTCCGGAGCCGCTCTACCAGATCCGCTGGCCAGCGCAGAGCCCTCAGTGGCTGCAGGAGGCAGTGAGCGATCAGCTGATGCTGGCGGGCTTGCCGGCAACGCCGGTACGGCGTGAGCTGGATCACGGCGTCTGGTCGCCGCTCTCCCTGATGGATCCGGCCAGCCGCGTCCCCCTGGTGCAGATCGCCATCCCGGCCAGTTTCAGCCCGAGCCAGCTGTGGCAACTGGGTGAGGCACTGCATAGCCTGCGCGAGCAGGGGATAGGCATACTGGCCTCCGGCGCCATCACCCACAACCTGCGGGCACTCGGGCCGGACAACTCGCCCGTACCCGGCTGGGCAAGCGCCTTCGTCAACTGGCTGGAGCAGACCATGAGCGAGGGTGACAGAGCTGCGTTAGAAGAGTACAGAGCCCGCGCGCCGGGGGCGGTGGAATCCCATCCTCACGACGATCACCTGTGCCCGCTGTTTGTGGCGCTCGGCGCCGCCGGCCAGGACAAGCCCCTCAAGCTGCACGACAGCTGGGATGGCGGCAGCCTCTATATGGGCTCCTACCGGTTTGGTTGAGGCTGTCGGCTAAACAAAGCGCCGAATCCAAGCCAGACAGCGTGGCAGATCAACCCGCGATGACTGTGGCAGCAAGGGCAGGGTAACCCCCCGCAAGCGTGTGTAATAGCCGTTTGTTTTCAGCAAGTGCGCACACGCCATGCAACCAGGGCGAGAGCGTGAACATATTGTTAAAATTCACCCAATTTGTTGAGGCCAGCATTGAGTACCTTTTCCAGGTATTCACTGCTCATTCCTGCAATCTTTTGCTTCCGTCTGACGCTCGCTTTGCGTGAAGTTTCAGCCCTGAGCATGTTCAGCCCCATGTGCCGGATGCACGCAAGGATCTCTGCGGCATCACCGCGATAAATTGGGCAATCGTCCTCGCCCATCGTGACGTCCAGCACCCAGTGCAGGCTATTTTCTATGGCCCAGTGCCCACGCACCGCCCGTGTAAACTCATCACGCGTCAGCGCTTTGGAACTGATGTAACAACGATGTTCAAGAGTGATTTTTCCCTTTTTTCAATGCGATAAGAGATGGCCACGCCAATACTGCGCAACTGTTCC
>NZ_CAWNYS010000561.1:0-1360 GCF_963878295.1 Aeromonas sp. HMWF014
GGGTCTGGGGACCGAAGACGATATCCACATAGGGGGCGCGAGTGCGAATGTTGTCCCCCTCCTGAGAGGCGACACAGCCACCCACACCGATCACCAGACCGGGCTTGTTGGCCTTGAGTTTTTTCCAGCGCCCCAGCTGATGGAACACCTTCTCCTGTGCTTTTTCGCGGATGGAGCAGGTATTCAGCAGCAAGACATCTGCCTCTTCGGGCTCCTCGGTCAGTTCATAGCCATTGCTGGCATCCAACAGGTCGGCCATCTTGGACGAGTCGTACTCGTTCATCTGGCAACCCCAGGTTTTAATGTGAAGTTTCTTGCTCATTGCTTCTCTTGACTTGTGTTGAAATCGGCATGGTCAAAGGACCGGGCATTTTACTCCGCAATCTGGATACTGCCTAGCTAATATCCAGCCCGTCATGGGGCTCTCTCCCTCTTGGCCGGCCGGTATTTGCTCGGGCTTTCTCCTTGATTTTGCGTGGCAATTCGCAATTTGTCTCACTGTTTCTGCCGGTCCCTTGCGGTATCATGTCTCCATTCGGTTTGGCCCCGTCTACCCTTGTCCGGGGCGTCCCCTTTCAGGAATCAAGTTATGGAACAGTGTGATATCGCTATTGTCGGCGCTGGCATGGTCGGTGCCGCTACCGCCTGTCTGCTGGCGGCGCAGGGCCTCTCCATTCGGGTGATAGAGACCCAATTGCCCGAGCAATACGCCTGCTCGCAGCCGCTGGATCTGCGGGTTTCCGCTATCAGCCAGGCCTCGGTGGCGTTGTTGGCTCAGGCCGGCGCCTGGTCACACCTGCAGCAGATGCGACTCTGTCCCTACCGCCGGCTGGAGACCTGGGAGCTGGATGGTTTTGCCACCCGCTTCAATGCGGCCGATCTGGGCCTGCCCCTGCTTGGCTACATCATCGAAAACCGGCTGGTGCAGCTGGCCCTGCTCAAGAGGATGGAGGATTTTCCCAACATCCAGACCCACACACCGGCGGCGGTCACTCGCCTGCAGCAGGGGGGGAACGAGGCGGTGCTGACCCTGGACGATGGCACTGAACTCGCCGCCCACTGGGTGTTGGCCTGCGATGGCGCCGAATCCCAGATGCGCCGGCTGGCGGGCATAGGCGTGTCGCGCTTCGAGTATCGCCAGCACTGTATGCTGATCAATATCGACACAGCGTTTGCACAGGAAGACATCACTTGGCAGCAATTTACCCCGAGCGGCCCGCGTGCCTTCCTGCCGCTGCCCGGCCAGCATGGCTCCCTGGTGTGGTATGACAGCCCGGCCCGCATTCGCGCCCTGTCGGCCATGAGCAACGAAAGGCTGGGGGAGGAGGTGCGCCGCCACTTTCCGGCCCGGCTCGGCGGG
>NZ_CAWNYS010000562.1:0-1144 GCF_963878295.1 Aeromonas sp. HMWF014
ACCATACTCGACGTGGGCGAGGTGCATATCGGCAGCCATGTGCTGCTGGCCCCCAACGTGCAGATCTACACCGCCACCCACAGTACGGAGTATCTGGAGCGGCGCAACTGGGCCGCTTACAGCAAGCCGGTTCACATAGGCGACGACTGCTGGATCGGTGGTGGCGCCATCATCTGCCCCGGCGTCACCATAGGAGCGCGATCCATCATAGGCGCCGGTGCCGTGGTCACCCGCGACATACCGGCAGACTCGGTAGCGGTGGGCAACCCCGCCAAGGTGATCCGCACCCTGACCCCGGATGCCCACCGTAACAAGGAGCTGGCACTGTGATCTGGCTTGCCCTGCTCCCCCTGCTCGGGACGGCCTGGCTTGGCCTTGCTGACGCCAACTGGTGGCCGCTGGCCATCGTCACCGCCATGAGCCTGCTGACGGCGCTGGCCTATGCCCACGACAAGCGGCAAGCCATTCGCGGTGGCTGGCGCATTCCCGAATCCCGCCTCCACCTGCTGGAGCTGTGCGGCGGCTGGCCCGGGGCCCTGGTGGCCCGTCACTGGCTGCGCCACAAGACCCAGAAGGGCAGCTACCGACTGGTATTCTGGTTTATCGTGCTGTTGCACCTCACCCTGTGGGGACTCTGGCTCGGCCGACCACTCTGGCAAGGGATTTAAGGAGCGCCAGGGCACCAGCACTACGAGCGGCCAGACAATCAAAAGAGTGAGGCGGTTTGTGCATCGGCACGGCCCTGAGCTGAAGGCTCATACTTCCTACCAGCGCGGGCATTGCGACCCATCCCGGCGTATGAGACAACAAAGGGCCTGCAAGGCAGGTTTTCTCGCGTGTTTATCGACAAGGAGTCACCCATGACCATGTGGACAGGCATAGTCCTGATCGTCTTTATCAGCATGCTGTTTGGTTATCTCAGCAAGCGCGCCCGCTATCAGCTGGGAGATATCCGCATCACGGATCGCCTCGGCAAACAGGATGTGCTCATCAAGGAGCTGCAGGAACGGATTGCCAATCTGGAAGCCATCGTCATCGAAGAGGAGAAGCGCCGCCCGTTCAAGAATCTGTGAAGTGGCAGCCACGGCGGCAAACCGGCCAGCCTGGCGCTGCAAGGGTTTGCCGCTTCTCCCGCCCCCCTTCC
>NZ_CAWNYS010000563.1:0-1491 GCF_963878295.1 Aeromonas sp. HMWF014
GTTTATGGACGTGGTGGTATTCAACCGCCTGCGGCGGCTCAGGGCCTGGTGGGTGGCACCCGCCGCCTCGACCCTGTTTGGCAACCTGGTGGATACCATCGCCTTCTTCAGCATCGCCTTCTGGCGTAGCACGGATCCCTTCATGGCCGAGCACTGGGTCGAGATCGCAACCGTGGACTATGTGTTCAAGTTGCTGATAAGCCTTGGTCTGTTTGTGCCTCTCTACGGCGTCTTACTGCGTTATCTCAGCAGCAAGCTGGTGGGTGAGGCCGGATTGGCCGGCCTGCAAGCGGCGACGCGCCAAGCCTGACGCAATTGACCATCCCCCGGGATGGTCAATTTTTTTGCACTTTTGGCAAATAAGAGTTGCTTAGTTAAATGAGAATGATTATTGTTAACTTGTTTTCCGGGAAAGACTTCATTCGTTCCAACGTGATGGACTTCTTGTGAAGGCACGACATTGCTCACATTGCTTCCAGTTATAGGGCCAGTTCTTCTGGCCCTCTTTTTTTGTTTTTTTCAGCAAGTGACAGCCATAAAAAATGGGAGCCAAGGCTCCCGTCGTTACATAGGTTGCGGCTTACTCGATATCGAGAGCATCAGGGGAGAGAATCACCCCCGTGGTATCGGCGTAGAGGTGGTCATCGGGCAGGAAGGTGACGCCACCGAAGTTGACCGGCAGATCCGTCTCCCCCACGTCCTTGCTGTCGGCGCCCACCGGAATGGCAGCCAGTGCCTGAATGCCGATATCCAGATCCTCCAGGATGTCGACTTCGCGCACGCAGCCGTAGCAGACGATGCCTTCCCACTCGTTCTCGGCTGCCGTAGTGGCAATCTCGCTGTCGATAAGGGCACGGCGCATGGAGCCACCGCCATCGATCAGCAGCACGCGGCCGACGCCGTTCTCTTTAACGAGCTCACGGATCAGGCCATTCGATTCGAAGCATTTGACTGTGGTGATGACGCCGCCGAAAGAGGCACGGCCGCCGAAGGAGCAGAGCATGGGTTCGAGCACATCCACCATGTCCTGATAGATGTCGCACAGTTCTGAAGTGTTGTATTCCATAGTGTCAAATCCACGGCTGGAAACAGGTGGGATCCAGTATAAGGAGTGGGACTGGCATTTCAATGAATATTCCTTGAACAACAACGGGGATAGCGTTTTCTGCGTAATCTCAATGCAGTCAATTCCCTGTTCGTGAGAGATCCCTCGTGCTGATCCGTCATAAGTTGATCCTGAACACAGTGCTGGTGGTCAGCGAGGTGAACCGCAACGTCAACAACATCCGCGACATAGCCCAGGAGGCGGGTCTGATGGCGGAGGAAAATGCCACATCCAACCATGGCTTGACCGAGCAGGCCAAGCTGCTCAATCAGGCGGTGGCTAGGTATCGGGTCTAGCAGCCCGCCCCCTGGAACAGAAAAAGGGGTCCGTGCAGGATAATGCCAGTCAGTTAAGCCTGACTGGCATTGTTTTTATTGGTTTTTTTA
>NZ_CAWNYS010000564.1:0-6776 GCF_963878295.1 Aeromonas sp. HMWF014
CATCATAGGTTTATCTTGATGGGGCTAAATACCCAAATGCAAGAGTGTACTTGCACTGCGATCGTCACTTCATGATTAGAACGAAAACTACCTCTTGATGACAAATGGGATAATATCTTGCAACCCCTTAGAGTAGGCAACATCTCTTAGTTTGGATGTGCTATCAACGCCAAACTTTTTTTTAATATTTGAAATGTGAAAGTCGTAGGATGAGGTGCCAATTTTAGCCAAGTTTGCAATTTGGCTTCGTTGGAAGCCTTTTATGAAGTAGTAAAGGACAAGTGACTCTTTTTTTGTGAGATTCATGCCATAGTCTGCCACTCTGAGAATATCACTTGTGCCAGAAAGGTTGCAGAATTCGATATCCATCTCAAGGGGGAGTGCTGTGGCTATGGTTCCTTGTGGCATTCCTGTGCGATCATAAATTATCTTTTTTTGGGTTACGAGGTTAGCTCTTTTTATGCCTGGTAGAGGTTCAATCACGTTATAGCTAAGACCAGAAAGAATGTCTTTTTCATGTGAGATGTAGATTTTAGCTTGTTCAGACCAGGGCATATCTAAATCACTAAGGCCAATCAGTTTTTCTGGCTGCAGGCCAGAAAATGTAGAGAACTCTCGGTTGGATGCGACAAAGCGATGCTGACTATCCTTAACCAAGAGGATTCCGACATCATGTTTTATAATTGGGTTTTTTAGATAAAACTCTATTGTATTGTCCATAACTAAAACCTGAAATTGCATTCCATACATGTTAGCGCGTATAATGCGTAACAAACGAAGTTCAAAGGAGTCTCCGCAATGAATGAAGATAAATTGTTATTATGTGAAATAAAATTAATTCACAGGCCTGACCAGAAGGGCCCCCTATCTGATTACTGGGTCGCTATATACCAGGATAATCTGGCTGGGGGCGAAACCAGAGAGGAGGCCAGGCAGAACCTTTTAAATAAGCTAAAGCAATTACATTAATTTATTATAGGGCGAATTCATTCGCCCTCGAAAATACTCACATCCCAAGTTTCAACGGAACCATCATTGGATAAACACTCTTTTTCAAAAAAGGCTTTAATTGGCTTGGTTTGACAATGGAACTCAAAATCATCAATGGAAGCCCATATTTCGTTCATTGTTATAGGCAGACAGCTACCTTCGGCAAAAGGACTGGAAACTCGCTGCGTAGTAACATACTGGATGCAGCCGGGATCTTGACGAGAGCCTTCTTCAAGTGATTTAAGGGCTTCGATCAGGCGCTCATCACAGCCCTTTTTGGGGCGGTATTGGGCGATACAATATATTCTCTTTTGCATAACACACTCGCAGTCAGTCAATGTACAGTTCCTATTGTGTGCCAAATAGGCACACAAATGCAAGTAAAATGAACGCTATTTGTTCACTTTTTGGATGGCCTCATAGGCAATACCAAGAAGTATTAGGTCTATCACTCTCCTCTTCGTTTTCCACCAGTTGTAGAGCGTTCTGCGAGGAATCTCAGCACTCACCGCAACTTCATCCACATCTAGTCCGCATCGAGCTTTGCACTCATGTGTGAGCCCATCTTGGTATCTATCGTTCATGTGTAACCCTCTTCCTAGAGATATCACGCAACATATGCGCTCCTTGCGCGCGCTGACAAAAGGAGCGATAGAATAACACAAGGGGATGGGTACACTACTTGGCTCTGATCCTGAATGCTCTCAATCTAAAGTGGAAAAAATGATCGATTTGAATGTAATGCCTGTTTTTATTGTATCCGTGATGGCCCTCTTGCTGGCTCCTGGGCCTGACATGGTGCTGATTAGCTCACTTAGTATCAACAAGGGGAGGGCGATGGGGTTATGGGCGTGTTTGGGGAACCTAACATCAGGCTTAGTTTTAACGATAGTCACGGGGTTGGGTGTTGCAAGCGTCATAAAGCAGCTTCCTTACTCGTTTGATTTTATGCGACTTGTTGGTGGGGGGTACTTGCTCTACCTTGCGTGGTCGGGACTAAAACGAGTTAACATAGATTCGGTGGCGAGTAATAATATAGGAGCTGCATGGTCTTGCTATAAAAGTGCGGTTGTAAATAATCTAATGAACCCTAAAGCTCTGCTATTTTTTATAATGTTTCTTCCTCAGTTTGTGTCGCCGAATGTGGCAGCATCACCCAAAGAGCAATTGTTTTTATTGGGTTTTATATTAAACGTCACTGGGTTTCTTTTTAATGTGACACTTGTCATGATCCTGTCTGGTTTTTTGGAGAAATGGATGAAAAACAACGTAAACATAATATATCAACAGAGGATGGTTAGTGTTGTTTTTGCATGTTTAGGAGGATGGATGCTTGTAGAGTTAGTAAGGTAATTGCAGTACTGCAATCAAGTTCACTGAGCAAGAATCTCCGTGGACAACTGCCCCGTCCACAGGGGGCAAGCCCCTGATGGACGGCCTACGGTTCGGCAGTTGCCCACCTCGACAAGTCGCTCTCTATCAAAATTAATTAACATTATAAACTAATCATCAGAGGCGATGATCTCATTCAGTAACGAATACAACAACGTGGTTGCCTCGACAGTCGTTAAAGTGCAGAAATGCTCTTTATTAACCAGTGTTAGCTGAGACAATCTTTCGATTTTCTTTCCTAGGCTCAACGGCACAGAAACTGCAATAAATGTAAAGCCTGGAGGTGTATGGGCGTCCCATATTCGTTTTACTACGTGCGAGACGGCCCCCTTAGATACAGAGTAGTTTTTGGCGACCTGTGCTTGCGTCATTCCTATAACGACAACATCATGGGCCATTGCAATTGTGTGAGGGCGAAGTGTGGTTCTTTGTGCCGCTTGATAGAACTGCTCTTCAGTCATCGATTTCTTAACGGAAACCATCAACCATTCCTTACGTGTCTAGGTTTGATAACCTCATCATTGGTATGAGTGTACAGTAACTACAGGTTACAAAAAAGGTTTAGTTAAAGTTTAGTTTTTTGGTTGACGGGTGTAGATGTTTTGGTATTATGTATCAATGTGGGTTGGCCCACGACCGAGCACCGGGTTATGTGGTGCAACTAGGAGATAATATATGTCTAATAAAATTTTCAATCGCAGTGTTGTTATCGTTGTTTGCAACCCCAAAGGTGGTGTTTGCAAAACGACGGTGGCTCTAAATATGGGCTGTATTCTTGCTGGTGAGTATGGCCTTAAAGTTTGCCTAATAGATGGCGAAAAAGATGGTTCGCTTAGCAACTTTGAATTTAGCGAAACGTTAAATTCAGAAAAACTTCCCCATATCCGTGCAGGATATAATCAAGACCTGCACAGAGATATTCCGATATTCAAACAGCTTTATGATGTAATTATCGTTGATACCGCAGGTGTGACGCCAGACTTTGGTGCTGTTAGTGGAGAGGTGTTGGGAGGGCAGGAAAAAGTGAGCCTGCAGAGCCTCTCCATGGCCGACATGCTGATTGTTCCTATCACTCCTAGCCCTGTCGTGATTCGGAAAACAGCAGGGTTCGCCCCTATTGTGGAGCGCTGGCAAATGATGCGCGTGGGGCAACTGGACGCCGTAATGGTTCTAAATATGGTGAAGAGTCGCGAGCAGCTATCTACGATGGTAATTAACGAGTTAACCGGTGCATTCGAGCACCTACCGCTGATGGCTGAAACGGTGCGTGATACCACTATGGTAAAACAAGCATATGGAGCTGGTATGTCAGTGCTCGACTTCAACAAGTCACACCCTGCGACAGAAGAGTATTTGTCACTGACTGCTGCATTGGTTGAACGCCTCAAATCAAAAGTAAATGGATGAGGGCTGGAAAATGGCAAAAGGTATTTCATTGCTTGGTTCCGGTCAGAACAAATCGTCAACCGGCGGCGTCCCAAGCGAAAATATGTTTATCCCTCGAGCGTGTGACGGTAAGTCTCTTGCTGATTTGCCTGTGAATCGGGTGCATCCAGATCCACAACAACCAAGAACATGGACAGAGGATGAACTGGATGAGTTACAGGCGAAGATTGAAGGGGCGGGTAAAATTCTCCAGCCAATCACAGTCATTCCTCAAGCTGGCATGCCTGGACATTATCTTATCAAGACTGGCGAGGGCCGGTGGCGAGTTGCTGGACGGCTGGGGTGGGAGTTCATTCCTTCGGTCATAGAGGATATCCGAGTCAATAGCGATAATCGCCAAGTGTTTGCTGATCAAATACTCGAGAATATTGGTCGCGTTGGCATGAACCCGATGGATATTGCTCGTTCCATTGAGCGGTATATGAATGACTTCGAGCCCTCGCTGACAGGTAAAGAGGCCGCTGTGATGCTGGGGCTCAATGAAACAAAGATAAGTCGCTACCGAAAGCTGCTCACCGCAAATGAGGATATACAGGAAATAACACCACAGCTGACTAATATCAATACGCTGGGCTATTTGATAGACCTATCTAGGCTTGATGATGTGGCATACAGAGACAGCTTTAAAAAAATAAAGTCTGGTGAGTTTGTTAATGCAGAAAAGTATTTAAAAGATTTGGTTGCTGACATCAAGAACCCAGAAAAAAATAAGGTTAAGAAAAATAAAGGTAAAGCTGGAAACGATAGTTCACCTAGGAAAAAAGATAAAGATAATTCCATCAACAATGCGAACAGGGATGACTTATCCTCTGAAAGAGAAGTTCTTCCGCAAAGTATCATTGATGGTATATGGGATGATGGAATGACATCTGAACTTAATGATGCCCCGCTTATATCCACAATGAGAGGAGTTGGCGCTGATGGCGTTGCATTTTTTAAACTCATGCAGGCAAATGGTGACGCAATTTCTTTCAAGTTGGACTATGAGAACCAAATAAAGCTCCGATGGTTACTCAATAAATGCCTAGATTAATAACGAGGGTGATCGGCGTCGCCCGCTTAATCCAGTAGGAGTAATGATGGGCATTGGAAAGCAAACTGATGTCGATAAAGATGCCCTCTTACAGGAGGGCAAACTTTTTTGCAGGGTGTTTCTGGCGTACTTGTGGAAGCATCCTGAATACAGAGGGTGGAGTGGGAAGGATGCGCTAGCTCGCGAGCTCATCAAGGAGGGGAAACGGAGCACTTCTGTAACCAGGGAGGTGCTATCGCACGGTGATCTGACTGCTCTGCTCTACAACAGG
Organism: Aeromonas sp. HMWF014; assembly: GCF_963878295.1. NCBI lineage: Bacteria > Pseudomonadati > Pseudomonadota > Gammaproteobacteria > Aeromonadales > Aeromonadaceae > Aeromonas > Aeromonas sp. HMWF014. The sequence continues at coordinate 5,133 of NZ_CAWNYS010000564.1, forward strand.
ACGAACAGAAACCCTTACTGGCTTAACTGTGCCTTGATGCGGGTGGCACTGAGGCGGGGATTTGTGCCCACGCATTTAGCTGACTGGGTTGCAATATGCAGAACGGTAGCTAATGAGCTGGCATTGCCCACGCTTGAAGGGCTTGAGGAGAGGTTGGCCACAGAGTATGGACTTACGCTTCCAGTGATCATGAAGCAAGAGGTTGAGGCTCGCCTATCTTATTGAGGGCGGGGGGCGGGATCAAAACATGACAAATATGTGATCCGAAACGAGATCCAAACAAGATCATTGGATCAAAACAGAAAATCTCATTATAATCTGATTTTGTAGCTGGTAGATAACTAGAGGGGGTGTGGTGAAAATGAGTCCGTTACCATTGCTCGAGCGCGGAGATCAGTCGATCACAACAACGCACCTCGCCAAGAACTACGCCTATCACATGGCGAGGTTTGCATCTGGTGAACAGGATCGGCTTGTTGTGATGAAGGCAGGCAGGCCACTGGCTGTTTGCTTGTCGATACAGGAGTTTGAGAAGATCCAGAATGAACTGGCAAAACATCGAGATACTGCAGAAAAAAATTAAACCCACTGGGGTCAGTTTGGCGACCACCCCAGCGGGCTATATATGAGCAAAAACCACCCAACACGAACGTAAGCATAAGTAAGGTAAGGAGGTTCTTATAAAGAATTAACCAGTGCATCAAGACAACCGGTTTTTTTCACGACCCGCACAGTGACGGCTCGTGTGAACTCTCAGTGGCAATAATAGCACTTCAATATTTTTGTGCAAGCCGCTGTACTTTCGCACAGCTCAATGCGGGGGTTTTTGACCTTCTGGAGTGGCGAAATGGAATGGCTAAGCCAATTGCAGTGCTGCAATTTGAATAGTGTCCCAGGTCTTGTGCCTCCCTGCGCTGCATGGGGTTCAGGGTGCTACATTTAGCATTACCTGCGTCTGCTGGCGAGCTGGACACCACCTCTCCCTTCATGTGGGGGCGAGCTCAGTACCCGCATCCGGGGAAATGGCTTGGCACCGGCAATCGCTGTGGCCATCGCCCAGGCTCACCCGCTTGGCACCAGTTCAATGAGCCAGAGACCAGAAAACGCTTACCGCACTTTATTCAAACCTTGATTGACAAGGTGCGTGACTATTACGCCAAGCCTGCACTATTACCCACGCTGGCCAATCTGAGCGGCAAGATCAACAAGCTCTCCGGCAAACCCCGCCAAAATAGATCAGAAGCGCGCGAGGCCGAGAGCCTAGTCATGCAGGCGATCCTCTCGCGCACCGATTTTGCCAGCTTGCGGGTTGGCACTCCGCTGCCTGACGGGCGCTTTATCCATCGTACCATGGTCGAGATCGCCACGATTGCCGGTATGATTGATAAGGTCACCGGCTTGCCGACACAGCGCTTCTGGCGGGCTATCGGACGGTTGAAAATAGGCGGAGCCATCGATGTCCATCAGCAGTACGAGACTCTGAAGGATGGCACGATCCGAGCGCGGCCAGGTATCAAGACGGTCAACATGCATTTCATTGTGGCACTGGGGCGCATCAGCTACGAAAAACTGAAAGCGTTCCGCACCTATTGCTCCAAAGCGCTGAAACGGGACTCTGACGCTCATAAGCAGCAGTTCCCTGAC
>NZ_CAWNYS010000565.1:0-18136 GCF_963878295.1 Aeromonas sp. HMWF014
TGGCCCTGTGGGTTGTGTCGGCATATCCAGATCATGGTGTTGGACCAGATGATCCGGGTTTGGGGATGTTGGCGGGCTCTGCGTCTGGGTGAGCCAGAGCGAACAGGATGGCGTAGAGCATGGAATCAATGCCGTTGACGGCATCGTGGTGCGGGTAATAGGGCGGTGCGTCTAGGGAGCGTTCGAAGTAGTCACCAAAGCAGCTGAGACACTCGCGTATCTCTACGGTGGAGCCCTGCAGCAAGGTCTCTTCAAACTGCTTGGCATATACCCTGTCATCACGAGCCTTGGTGACTGCTTGCTCCAACAACGCCAGCACCCCTTGGTTGCTGGCTGCTGCCAGGCTATGGCGCAGCTTGCCCAGGGTTTCCTCAAGGGAATAGGGGTTAGGTAATCGCACAGTGTTTGTCCCTTCTTGGCCTGATTAGTGCCGCAACTGATGCAACAGCGCATCAATGGCTTCGACACAGTCGGCCTGGGTGAGTTGGTAACCGTTGGGCAGGTGAGCGACGATAGCGGGCGCTGCCTGCATCTGGACGTTGTCTGCCAGCCAGCAACGTAATTCGATGAGGATATCGAGGACGGTGAGGTGTGATTTGCCAGGGGGAACGTTCATAGCAGGCCTCGCTCGGCCAGCGAGACTACACCCTCAGCGCCGACCACCAGGTGGTCGAGCTGGCGGACATCGACCAGTGCCAAGGCCTCTTTGAGGGCCTGGGTAAAGACCCGGTCTGAGTGGCTAGGTTCGGGGTCGCCGCTGGGGTGATTGTGCACCGCGATGATGGCCCCACAGTTGAGTAACAAGGACCGCTTGACCACTTCCCGTGGGTAGATGCTGGCGCTATCGAGAGTGCCGCGAAACAGCTCCTCAAAAGCCAGTACGCGATGTTGGAAGTCGAGGAACAGTGCGCCAAACACTTCGTGATCCCGGTCTTGCAGTAAGGTTTGCAGCCGCTGGGCGGCCTCCGAGGTGCTGGTAATGGCATTGCCTTTGGCCAGACGCTTGCGGGCAATCTGATTGGCGATACGTAGCAGGTCTTGCTCGGTCACCGGTTCGGTAACGACATAAGTGCCGGGGCATTCCCCGGCTTTGAGTTTGTGGTAATGCATGGTGGTCTCCTGAAAAAGAAAGACCCCGGCAGCGCGAGGCATACCGGGGCTAAATGCAGAGAGGTTGTTGGTTCATTGTGAGGGTAGTTCAGCTGGCCGTCGTGATGGGGCCTGCTTTGGCTGCGGGTTCATGTTTCACCGGCATCAGCGATCCGGGTACCAGTACGTTGAGCGGGATAGCGAGTGCCACACTCAGCCGTTCTGCCAGTTCATAGGCAGGGCCAATGGCGTCGTAGTCTGCTACCCAGGTGGCCAGCGCCAACCCACTGGCCTCTACCGCCCGCAGGTAGACGCTGTAGCCGTGCACGGTCAGGCCACTGTCACGTACCACCTGCGTCTCGCCATTACGATTGATGGCTTCAAGTTCAACGGCTACCGGTTGCTTTGGCATCTTGTGCCTCCTCTTGGGGTAAGGGGTCACTCTCCACACGATAGCCGTGATGGATGCAGGTACGCTGCAGGTCGCTCAGAAAGCTTCCCAGCACTCTGGGCTGCTCAGAGTGCGGGACGGGCCCTGCTTGGCAGCGCCAGAAACACTGGTGCTTGGGGTCCACACAGATTTCATCCACGGGTTGGCTCATGGTGCGCCAGTCCTCGGCATTGGTGAGGGAGAGCAGTTGCCACTGCACGCCAGACCAACGTAAGTGCAGCGTGACGGAGCGGGTGTTTGGGCTACCAGGAGTCAGGTGCAGCAACCAGCGCTCGCCCTGGCGAGTTGGCTGCAGCTTGGCTTTGGCCGCGACCAGCCCCAGCCACTGGCGTGAGGTGTGGGAGAGCGGCAGCTCGTTAGTCATCACACACCTCCTAATCCCCGCTGACCGTGACGGTGAAATACCCCAACTGGGCGTAGCTAATGAAATTGCTCTGCCACAGAGCAAACAGTTCTTGTGCTTCCACGCCGGGCAGTGGCCCCCAGCCCTGCAGATAGTGCTCATCGCAAGAGAGGTTGAAGTCGAGCTCCTTGCAGAGCTCCGCATCCTGGCCCAATCCCTGGTAGCTGAAGTCGGTGATGTAATCGAAGACCCAGCCGTGCAATCCCCGAATAAGCCGCAGCTCTACCGGATGGACGCCACCCGTTTCGGCGCTGTAGCCGGGGCTGCGAAAGTTGAAGGTCAGTTGAGTCAGACGCTCTTGGTCGAGGCCTGTATTGGCGACCTCCTGATTGAGTAGCGCAAGTAATGCTTGGGCAACGGGCAGGGCAAAGCCGTCCCGGAAAAAGGGAATGGTCATGGTGTTTCCTCATTGAGTTCAAGCAGGAGAGCACCCCTGCGTTTTGCTTTGAAGTGATGGGTCAGTCGTTTAACCAATCCCACAGTTTGCTGACGCCATAGACTGCAACGGCGCCCACGGCAAGGGGGGCTAACAGCGGGGCTGAAACAATACCGGTCACCGACACTACCGTTGCTGCGGCGCCACTACCGCCAGCAGTCGTGGCCAGCGTGCTGGCAGCAAGCCCTGCCGTTGCACTGGTGGCCGCTTTACCCAGCGTATGGCGAGCCACTTCGGCTGCCACCACCGTTGCTACAGCGGTCTGCAGCAGCTTGGGGGGATGCTGAACCCCTTCAATGCACCAGGTGACAAACCGCTCGCTGCTAGCAAACGGTTGGCCTTGCTCACCTTCACTCAGTCGGGCGTAGGCCCGTGTCAGGCTTTCCTCTCGGCTGAAAAGGCGTTGGGTATGGGGCTTGACCTCAATGGTGCAGTGTTGGCTGAATTCAGCCAGGGAGGTCAGCGCCAGTTGGCCTGAGTGCTCTCCGGCAAGGGATGGTAGACAGTGAATGACCTGGTCATGGCCAACAAAGAGGCCATGATGATGGCCTTCAGGCTGTGGTGTTACCAAGTGATCGCCAATAATGAAATGTCGTGTCATGGGATGATGATCCTCATCAAGAGTTGGAAATGAAAAAGGGCGTCACCATCACGGTGACGCCCTTTGGCTTTATTTTTTTCTGAGTGGGCTACTTGCCGCCCACGGTGATCTTCAGTGGTTGATGAAACTCAGGGGTGAAGGTCGAAACTGGCAGTCGGGTGACTTCGTTGTGAGCGAGCACCTCGGTCGCCTGAATGATAGCGATGGACTTGGCCTGCTCTACCTGCCCGCAGTCAACCTCCGTAAAGCCACCGCCATAGCGAGTGGCTGAGCTCCCGCCGAACGATTCAACCTCCAGAGTTGATTCGGCCAGCGCTTTGCCCTTCTTGTCATTGAATTGCAGCGTGATGTACAGCCGCCCAAACTCATCCGCTCCCCCACTATCGAGAGAGAAATGGTAGGCGCAGACGCCTTGGTTGGCGTAGACGGTGTCAGTGTGCTGGATAGCGAGATAGCGCTGATCTTCTGCATGGCTGACGGTTGTACAGAACAGTGCGGCAACAACGGTAGTCAATAGCGTGTTCTTGATAGTTATCATTTGGTTGATTACCCCCGGTAATATTCACACGGTGTTTGAAGCTGAACGGGCTTCATCTTCCATATCGCGACGGCAGTCTCGTCTTTATAAGCTGTGACTTTGGATGCGGCCAAGAGGGTGCTGACAAGGTCAGTCCATTGCGCCTGATTGGTTACCTTCGCGGAGAGGCGCTTGCCATCGACCTCAATGGCATCGACAAATTGGCTACCTTTGCCATTGGTGTGTACCAGGCTTGAGGTGGAGCGCCCATCTGAGGTTTCAAATTTACGAGAGCACTTAAGCGTTAACAGATTCACGCCTTGGAATAGGTCGTATTGGGTGCCTTGGTTACTCATTTGCCATTCGGCATGTCCTACAGGCTCTTCAATCGACACAGGTTGTTTTTTTGCGTTCTCTTCTGCCTTTTTCCAGGATGCAACCTTACCCTCCTTACGTTCTTCGTGATACATCCAAGCATCTAACGGATAACGCTTGATGAGTCGGTCACCGATCATGACATCGACGTTGTTCAGTCGATTGTAGGTATTGACCTCGATACTGGCCGAGGTGCTGCAGGTGCCGGTATCGAGCTTTTTAAAGCTGCGACTGGCGTGTTCAGCAACGAACAGGTCACCGATGGCACAGCCCGTTTGGGAGCGGTTATTGACCAGGGCGACATAGTGGCGGTTTTTGTAGAGCGGCTCACAGGTGCTTTTGTTGTTGCATGACTGAGCCAGCGTGATGCCATCACTGTCTTGATAAGACCAGATGTCATTGGGGCTGCTTGCCATGGCGCTCGGTGCAGTGAGTGCCAGGGTGAGCAATGGAACGAGCTGTTTCATGAGAACTCCTGTTGGTAGTAAGTCATAGAGAAGGGGATAACCCTATACAGGTCAGGCAGGCAAAAAACGCCCAATAACAACCTATTGGGTTGATGTTCGCCTTTTGCGGTTCTTCATGTCAACGGGTCTACCCCCAACCATAAGGGTTGACGGGAGGACTTATGACAGATATCAACGTTGGACAGTTAGCCAAGAGCGTAGGTAAGGCGATTGGGCGTCAGCGCAACCGGGCAGGCTTTACCCAGGAGCAGGTGGCTGAACACCTCAATATCGGGATGGAAGCCATCTCGCGGATGGAGCGCGGAATTGTGGTGCCTACCGTGGTGCGGTTAGCGGAGCTTGCTCAACTGTTTGGTTGTGAGCTGGCGGACTTTCTGCGCGAGACCAGCAACCGCCCGACCGAGCAGGGCATTGTGCTGAGCCAGCAACTGGCCCGGCTCGATGATGCTGACCGGACCCTGTTGCTGGAAACAGTAGAACGGTTGGTGGAGCGGTTGGCGCGTCCCCGCTGATCACACGCCATTCACTGGGGAGAGGATGGGCTCCCTTTCCCCAATTTGTTGGTGAGTGGACTCCTTCTTGGTTGTGGCCTCTGTGGCGTTCTGGTTGCTTGGCTTTGCGGTGCGTTATGCGAGGCAACCTCCACTGTCCCTACGTTTCCATTCGCCGTATCGTCGCTGTTTGCTTCGGGATAGAACTCCTCCAGCAACATCGGCACCTCTTCATCGATATCCTCAAACTGGCCATTACGCAGCAAGTCACGAGCGGCCTGCTCCATATTGTCGATGGCGAGCCCCGCCTCTTGGTCACGCTGGGCCTCCTCCTGAGCCTGTCTGACTGCCTCGGTCAGGTTGGTCTCTTCCCGCAAGGTTAAATCCACGTAGTAGACCGGTGTGCGGTAGGACTGGGTAGTGCTCTTGGCTCGCAGCCGCAGGGTGAGTGGCAGATAGCGGGTATGGCCACCGCTCACAGCCTCCAGGTACTTGAGCCGGGCCGCCAGAGTGCGCACCGAGTTGTAGCCGGTGGTGCGGAAGATAAAGCTGCCCAGCTCATCCCCTTGCCCCTCCACAAACAGGTTCAGTCGCCCGTACAGTTTGCAGCCCTGTTGCCCTGCAAAGGCGCAGCGCTCTGGTCCAGGGCAGCTGACTTCCTCTGTGCCTTGTGTCCCAACGCGTCTTGCCACCTCCCCATTCCCGACACAGAGCGGTCTGCCGGTTTGCCGGTCAAACGCGCTGTATTCCGCCCGTAGGTTCAGGTCGCTGTCGTTGAACAGCACTCGCACCGGAATGGCGCGGATCTTGGTCTGCTCCTGCCCTTGGCCACTCTTTTGCGATGAGTAGTGTTGGTGCAGGGGATGGAGCAGCCATCCCCCCTTTTGTTGTACCTGGGTGGTGAGGGTGAAGCTGTCGTCTTTTTCCGGTACCCACTTATCCTGTTTTTGCACTAGCTTGCCGATGCAGATCCGCCCGATCACGGGCGGGGTGATCGCCAGTCCTTTAATCATGGTGTTTGTCTCAAGGGTTGAATGGTGAAACGGCGCACGCCGGGCACCGGTTTGACGTAACGGGTGAGCAGGTCGGGATGATCCTGTCCGAGCTTATCCAGATCCGGTGCCAGCCGGTCTTTGCTGCGCTTCCAGGTGATCTTGCCGTCGGTAAACAGCCCGGCTGTCGCTTCACCCAAGGTGGCTTGCAGCCGCTGCTTGAGTTGTGACTCCTGCTGCTCGATCGCTTCCTTTTGCTGACGCAATCGCAGTAGCTCCCCAAACAGCTGGTTGAACTCGGGGGAATCGGAGAGATCCACCGTCTGGCCATCATCACGAGGGAAGAGCCAACTCAGGGCATTGGCGGCATCGCTGGAACCGTCAGGCTCGGGCTGCTGGTCTTGTCGCACCATCTGCCAGAACTGCGTTTCCCGCTCGGTGAGATCCTGGATCTTCTCTTCGTCACGCTCAATGCGGTAAATCCGAAAATCCTGGCCGCCGATCAGCACTGCCACCTCAGCCCAGGCATGACCGGTGACGGCCAGTTGATGGAGTACCTGACACTGGTAAGCCACCGGCACCCCTTCCTCCCACTGGGGGGCACTGTGATAACTGGCGGTCTTGATCTCCAGAATGCCCGGTCCATCGGGATGGCCGACTACTTCCCGGTCGAGGTTGGCGAGCATGAAGGGATGCTCGGGGTGTTGCAGTACTGCATTGACCCGGCGTACACGAAAGCCAGTGCGTTTGGCATAGACCTGTGCCAACACAGGTTCCAGCTCAATGCCCCACAGCACCGCTTCTTTGTGGGAGATATCTTGCGGCTCCTTACGACCGGTCTTCTCCAGCCACAGACTGAGCGGGCATTTGTAGGGGGATAGCCCCACTGCCACGGCGGCATCGGAGGAGCCAATGCCGAGTTTGCGGATAGCGAGCCATTGCTCGCGGGTTAACTGGGTAGTAGAGGCCAGCCGCAGGGCCTGGCCATATTTGGCTTTTGCTTTCATGACGACTCCTTGTTGACGGCATAAATGGCGACGCCCGGATTGGCTTGCGCCAGTCCGGGTGAGGTCGTTATGTGGTTTGAATGGGGACGAGGAATTACTGCAGCAGAGTGAGTGCCTGATTCAGGGCTTGGGATTTGAGTTGGGCACCCTGACCAAACCAGGCGGAATCGAGCCGGTGATCCTGGCTGCGAGCACGGCGGTGGTGATCCACGTATTCGGTGACCGCATTAACCAGTCCCCAGGCGGTATTGCGGGAGCTGGCAAGCTCTGAGCCCATTCCTGCGCCCTGATAGAGCATATGCAGCCGTTGTAACGGCTTGGTGAGAATGATGTTCTCCCCATCGAGCGGTTGCGCCAACAGGTCGCTGAAAAAGCGCAGCGCCTCTTCGGGGGCCACGGGCCGTTGTGCTAGTGCCTTGGTCTGGATTTTGAACTCATCCCAATGGGAGATCCCCAGTCCGAGCGACTCTTTGACGGCAGCAGCATCGAACTGAGTGGAGTGAGGCACCTTGATGGCGCCGGAAGCACCGCGCAGTGCCATCTGCAGGGTGCTGTTGCATACTACCCGCAGCGAGGTGAACTGCGCCGTGGTGCAGAGCGTGCCGTCGCAGCTGGTCGCCAGCAACAGATAGGACTTTACCAAGTCATTGCCTGCTAGCTTGAGGTCCTGACCGGTTTTGGCCAGCGCCCACAGCTTGCGGCCGCCTTTAAGCGAGCCTGCGGTCTCCAGCTCAAAGCCACCGGCTTCTACCAGATCTTGATAGAAGTGCAGTACCTCGTGAGGCTGTACCACGTTGTAGCGCTGAGAGACTACCGACAGGGGGGCGAGGGTATCGGAGCGATAAAGCACCTTGCTGTCGCTGTAGGGGCGGATATGCAGCGCGTCAGAGGCGATGTTAAACATCACGTCGCTCTGCTCGATAGTCCAATCCATCCCGGCTGCCTGTAGCCAGATATCGAGGGACTGTTGCGGGGGCAAGACATTGCCAAGGCCATGCCAGGGCGTTTGACCGGTGTAGGCCATCGTATCGATAAGGTGAGCCATGAGAGATCTCCAATGAAAAAGGGACTGCACAGAGCAGTCCCTTGGGTAGGTTCATGGAGATAATATATATCTGATTTTAATTGAAATAAGACTTATTTACATTGCAGGGTTTCTATCTATGTAATGTGCGCTGTGGTACCCCGTGTGGTACCCCAAGCCAAAAACGACCAAGGGGTTAGCGCCATGAAGATGCTAACCCCTTGTTTTATATGGTGCTCCCGACTGGAGTCGAACCAGTGGCCTGTCCCTTAGGAGGGGACCGCTCTATCCTACTGAGCTACGGGAGCCTTGTGGCGGGCATTATACAAGAAGCCGCTCCCTTTTAAACCCTTGATTCTTATTCCAATACTGCCAAATCACCGATTTGGATGTTAAATGGCGAATATTTGTTCCGAGTGCTGATGATGGCGCCGTCCTCGAATACCTGTACCACCTCGAACAGGCCGTCTGCCGGGTTGCGCATCATACGTGACTTGCCATAGGAGTCGATGAAGTCGGCGCGGTGCTGGATGCGAAACTGATCCCCGAGCTTGACGCCGTTGCGCCGACCCAGATTGATGTGTGGGCCACGCTCGTTCTGGCCTATCACCCGGGCTGTGACCGGGGCGCAGTTGAGCTGGGCCACCAGATCCTGTACCGCCTCTTGCAACTGATAGTTGACCTCCTGGCCATAGCTGGACTGCCAGAACTGGCCGCCTCTGGTGCCTATCTGATCCCGCTTGCCGAAGGTCCAGTTGGCGCGGCCCTGATACTCCTTGCGACTGAGCAGGCTGCCGCTGATGCCGTCGAACAGGTAGAGCTGCATACGAAAGTTACGGATGGGGTCTTCGTACCAGCGTGTCAGCTGGCCGCCCTGCGGCTCAATGGAGAGGTCATCTATGCTGCCGAGCACCAGATACTGGCTGTCGGTGATAAGGCTCAGGGCCTTGATCTCCTCAAGAGGGCTGCGATCACCCTGTTGCAGGTGGAGCGGGTCTATGCGCAGATTTTCGTCCAGCCATTGGCGCGCGGCTACCCCTTGCGGCGCGTTGGCCAGGGCCTCGAACATGCGACGGGACAGGCTGGCTGGCATGTCGTCGAGGGCACCGTAGCTCGCCTGGTCCGGGTAGCGAAGCCGCAGCCTGACCAGTGTCAAATTCTTGGCGTAGTGCTGGGTCTGGCAGATCTGGCGTTCGGCTTGGATATCGGCCTGTAGCGTGATGTACATGCGGCCGTTGCGCACCTCTTCCCGCTTGAGCCGGTACTGGCGGATGTCGCCGCCGGAACGGATCTGGATCTGTTCGGAGCGAAGGCTGCCGTTCTCCAGACGCTGGGTGCTGGAGACAGCTGCGCCGCTCGCCAGCAGGGCCTGGCGCAGGGCATCGCGGGTGGCTTGCTCGCGGGCATAGACCTCGTCGCCCCCCAGGATGGCGGCACTGCCCTGGGCTTCGATAAGCTCTGCCCGGACCGACAGGCTGGCCAGCAGCAGGGTTAACAGCAGCGGTAATTTCATGACAAACACCTTGAATATGCGGGTCGGGGCTTTCACCCCTGTCGAAGTGATGGCGCCGGCCGATACAGACCACAGAACCGTGCCAGTTGCACAGCACACTGCAAATAATTAGCAAGATCCATGCCTCATTCCCGACTCAAGCTTTGGCCCGCTGAACCGATAACGAATCAGGTGCAGATACAGGAAAGGTATCCATGAACAAACTCATCACGGCGTTGGCCCTTGTGCTGGCGCTGACCAGCTGTGGTTCCGACCCCATCAACCGGAATATAGGTGACCCTCGCCAGGCCATTCATGGGATGGAGCTCAATTGGCTGGTGGCGCGCATGACCGATCAGCTGATGGAGCGCAAGTCGCTCACGACCCTGACCGAGCCCATTGCCGTCGCTTCCTTCGTCGATCTCGATACCCTGCAGGACACCAACTGGATGGGGCAGCAGATCGGGGAAAGTTTTATCCACGAGCTGAACCGGCGTGGGGAAGTCGTGGTGGATTTCAAGATGACCGGCAGCATCAGGGTGACCCCGCATGGTGACTTCGTGATGAGCCGCAACCATCGGGATCTCGCCCCCCGGCTGCCCATCTCCCGCGTCCTGACCGGTACGTTCAGCCGCAACAGCAATGGGGTCCTGGTCAACGCCCGGATTATCGACATGCGTACCAAGATGGTAGAGACCACGGCCCAGAGCCTGATCCCGCCACAATTTCTGTCCGGTGCCAACAACTCTTTCGGGCGAGCATCGATTAATCGCGGTTTTCTGATCCGTGACAGTCAGGCTAGACCGGGCGGTCATCTGGTCAACCTGACACCTTAAGGAGCGAGTCATGAAGATCTTGTTTGGTTGCCTGCTGGCACTCTTGCTCACCGGTTGCAGTGGTAACCGGGTAGTGGATTACACCCAGGGTGGCAGGCCCGATGATTTTCCGATGCTCAAGGCGGTGGGGTATGCGGTGATCGACATTCAGCCCGGTCCCTCCCAGTCGGAGAAGATGCTGCAGGCGATCCGCGCTTCCAAGATGGATGCCTATCGCGAGCTGGCTGAACAGCTCAATGGCCAGCAAGTGCGGGGCCAGAGCAGCTACAAGGACCTGACCCAGGTCTCCAACTCGCTGGATGTGTCTGTGGCCGGCATGGTGCGTGGTGCCCGGGTGGTGGCCTCCTATCCCCGTGGTAATACCTATGCCACCGAGATGGAGCTCGATACCCGAGCCCTCTACAACATCAACCAGTTGATGGCCGGTCAGTTCTGACGGCGAGGCAGAAAAACAAAAGGCGAACATGATGTTCGCCTTTTTTGTTGGCAAAAATGGTCAGTTGCCCATGAGTACCGGCGGCACAGTCGTCGGCTTGACATCTTCGCTCGGGTAGCAGCCCAGCACCTTGATGTAGCGGGTGATCTTGGTCAGCTCCATCAGCGCGACCTGCATGGCCGGGGTCTGCAGGTTGGCGGAAACATCCAGATAGAACATCTCCTCCCAGGGGTTGCCCTGTACCGGTCTGGATTCCAGCTTGGTCATGTTGATCTCGTTGTTGCGCAGCACCAGCAGCGCCTCCACCAGGGAGCCGGGCTTCTGTGAGGTGGACATGATGAGGGTGGTCTTGGCCGGAATTTGTGGCGCCACGTCGATGGGCTTGCGTGCCACTACGATGAAGCGGCTGTAGTTCTCTTTCTGGTTGGCGAGCTGCTCGGCCAGCACGTCCAGTCCGTACAGCTCACCGCCAGCCGCGCTGCCAATTGCCGCCGCTTCCGGGCTTGCCAGCTCCCTGACCTTCATCATGGCGCTGGAGGAGGAGTCGCAGATCTCGTGGCGTGCCCCTTCCAGCTTGCTCAGGTAGTGGGAACACTGCTGGAACACCTGGGGGTGGGCGTAGAAGGTCTTGATGCGGCCAAGCTCGGTAGGTACTGCGGTGAGAATGCAGTGCTCTATGGGGTAGGTCAGCTCACCGACGATGGAGAGGCTGGTGTGCTGCATCACGTCATACACCTCGTTGATGGAGCCAGAGCTGGTGTTTTCTATGGGCAGCACGCCAAAGGCGGCGCGACCCGATTCCACCGTATCCAGCACCTCGCGAAAGTTCTGGCAGTTCACCTCTATCACTTGATCCTTGTAACGGGCCAGATACTTGCGGGCGGCCAGGCTAGAGTAGGAACCGCGCGGCCCCAGATAGGCGACGCTGGTCATGGGTTCCTGCTGTTCCGGGTTGAGCAGGCTCTGCAAATAGGCCTGCTGGGAGAGCACGGAATCTTCGATGATGGTGTGATAGATGCGGGTGATGTACTGAGCATCCAGCCCCAGCAGTCGGCCCTGCTGGATCAGGGCGACCAGCAGGTCCTGCTCGCGCTGGGTGTCGCGGATGGGACGTGGATTGGCCTGCTTGGCACGGGCAACCTCTATGCTGAGGGTCTTGCGCTTGGCCAGCAGGGCAAGCAGCTCCTGATCCAACCGGGTGATGTCTTGTCTGATCTCGTCGAGCGTAGCCATTGTGGTTCCCTATCCAAATAATCGAGTGTGGTAGCTGCAAAAAAAAGCCTCCGCTAGGGGAGGCTCGATTCGTCTTTGCTTTCTGTTCATGCGACGACAGGGCCTTCCCTCATGTGGGCCGGATAAACGAGAAAGCAAAGAAGAATGGTGCGTGCATGGGTCTTGTCCTGAAAATATCGTCATAACCATTAAGGGATTTGGGCGTGGGATGCAAGTAAAACTTGCCCGTGGGAGGCGAACGGGGCAGGGTATTTGCGTGTGCCGACGGGGCCATTCAAGCGCCATCTTGCGGCAGTTGGCTCAGCGGCAGAGGTATCATGAGGAGGTAACAATGGCGATTATTTTTGATCTGGGACGGGTGGTGGTGAGCTGGGATCCGGTGGGCATAGTGAGCTCGGTGCGAGGGCCGGACGATGCTGAGGCGCTGGCGGAGCGGCTGTTCAACCACCCGGACTGGCTGGAGGTGGACCGGGGCACGCTGTCGCTGCACACCATGGCCCGTCAGGCGCAGGAGCGCACCGGCTTGCCTGCGGCACAGAATCTTGCCATTTTGCAGGCGGTGCCCGCATCGCTCTTGCCGGATCCCGCTATGCTGACCCTGATAGCCGAGTTGCATGGCGCAGGCCATACGCTCTATGCGCTCTCCAACATGGGTCATGCCAGCATCGACTGGCTGGAGCAGCAGCCGTTCTGGCGCTTCTTCAGCGGCAAGGTGGTGTCGGCGCGGGTGCGGATGATGAAACCGGAGCCGGATATTTATCGCTATCTGCTGGTGTCGTTTGACCTGAAGGCCGACGAGTGCCTGTTTATCGATGACAGCCCCGCCAACGTGGCCGCCGCGCAGGCGCTGGGGATCGGGGGGCTGGTGTTTACCGATGCGCCCAGCTGCCGTCAGCAGCTGCTATCGCTGGGCTATCTGCCCGGTTGAGCCAACAGTCAGGAATGCTCAAGGAGACGTTATGGAGCATGGCCGGTTTCGCAATTGGTTGAGTCACTACCCGGATGCCGGCTTGCTGATCGCCTGCCTGGATGGCAGCGGTTACCAGCTCTGTGTCGAGGTCGACGGCGAGATGCTGTGTCTCACCGACAGCGAGGGGGGCAGGCTGACGTTTGGCTCTCTGGAGCAGGCGGAGGGCTTTTTGCGGGCGCATCAGGTGCATCAGGCGAAACTGCGGATTTATGATGCGCAACAGGATGAAAATGAAGGGAATTGGCAGGAGATGGTCATTAAATTCTGATTTCACCTTTTCTTTTAAGGGTTTATTCAGGATGGTTACGGCACAATAGCGGCCAATTTATCATCCGGTGTTGTCATTATGGATGCCAATATAGTTGTGCTGAATCGAGGATACGATCAGACCTTTCAGGCCAGGGAGCAGCTGCTTGTCGAGACCCTGGCCAGCTACGGCGAACTGGTGGTCTCCTTCTCTGGCCGACTGGAATCCTGCTACAGCATGGATTTGTGCCGTGCCAGCGGGGTTCGGGTCAGGGCCGTCACCCTGGACAGCCCGACCCGCAGCCGCAAGGAGGTGGCGCGGGCCAAACGCTACTGTCAGCGCTATGACATAGAGCAGAGGATCATCAAGACCGACGAGATGATCTTCTGCGATCACCTGCGTCACCTCAACGAGGTGATCGACCCGGTACGCTACATCTGTCACCTCACCGCGCGGGAAACCGACTGGAGTCATCTACCCATGCTGCTGCCCGCCCCGGTTGAGGAGTTGCAGGAGTATTTGCGCCGCTTCGGTAGCCTGCCGGCCAACACCCTCTGGCTGTTTGCCAAGCAAGGTATGACCCACAGGGACGTTCGTTACGGCTTCAACAAACGACAGCTGGGGCGCTGGGGCAAGAGTGCCCACGGCTGCCTGAGCCGTCGTTTCTCCGATCCCGAACTGGTGGACAAGCGCCATCTGCGCATGGTGGACATGGCGGAGCAGATGCTGGCTGACATGGGGCTGGAGGAGGCGCAGGTGTTCTTTCATACCCTCTCCGATCAGGCGACCACCCTGGCACGGGTGCGCGTACCGCAGCGGCTGCGTGCCCAGGTATTCGACTTGCAACCGGATATCCTCAATGCCCTCAAGAGCACAGCGTTCGATCTGGTGACGCTGGACATGGTGCTGGAGGAGGAGCGGCAGGGGCTGGCTGGCTGAGGCTGGCCGCAGCGGGCAAGAACGTGAGTCGGGTCATAGGCAAGTCGGGGCCGACTCTTTATACTGACGCCCTTTTCCATCGACGCCGAGCCATAGTCCTATGAAACCTTTGTCCCGCTTGCTGGTTGCCCTTTGTCTGTCACCCTTGCTGGCACAGGCTGCGCCCCTGACCCAGGTCACCCTGCCCGATGGCCGCCAGGTGCAGCTCAACGATGACTTCACCTGGGAATATCTGCTGATAAAGCCGACGGCGAGCGGTGACGTGGTCACGGGTGCGGTGGCTGTCCCCGTGCTGACCGAGCAGGCGATGACCAATCCGGATCTGCTGGCCCAGGCGGTCAAGGATGGGATCGGCGTCAAGCTCGACAAGATTGAGGGCTCGGATCCCCTGTCGCTGCAATTCATGGTGAGCAACACGGGCAGCCGCAGCGTGGTGCGGGTGCGCGGCAGTGTCACCTTGTTCAGCGAGCAGGGTGCCCAGCTGGCCAGGCAGGAGGCCCGTTTCTGGGTGGGCGAGAACCGCCTGCCGGAGTCTTATCTGCGCAAGGGTCAGCAGCGTCCCTCCCTGGTGCTCGAGATGCCGCGCCCGGCCGGTCTGACTGGCCAACCCCTGGTGCGAGTCGAGATTGAGGAAGTGGAGTTCCGCTAAGCTCTCGCCACCCCGATGCCATTTGCCAAACAGGTTCCATGACTGAGCCTGTTTGGGCTCAATTGTTAATTCGGTAACCGCCAGCAACAGTTGCTTACATCTGACATGATTTAGCAACAGCTTGCCGCTCGGTATTCTCCCGCCTGCTCGGCACAATGGCTCCATTCCAGCTAGGTCTCAACTAGCTCAACACGTGGAGTCATCAAAATGAAAAAAGTTGCACTTTCTGTTCTGGTTCTGGCCGGTTTCGCTTCTACTTCCGCTCTGGCACAGGATGCGTTCAGCTATGCCAAGGGCGGCTTGACCTGGGCACACACCAAGTCCGATTACATCGGCGGAAAAGACAGCAACCACCGCGATTTCGGCGGCCTGAATCTGGATCTCTCCAAGAGCTTCGGTTCCAACTTCTATGGCCGTCTGGGCAGCGAATACACCTCCCGCAATGATGGCAACGACAGCATGGGCCTCTCCAGCCTGGGTCTGGGTGTCTACACCCCGCTCAGCACCGGTCTGAACCTGTACGGTGAAGCAGGTCTGATGGGTTACAGCATGGAGCGCGAAGTGGCTGCCAACGTGAAGGACAGCGGTTGGGATGTGATCACCCGCAAGAACAGCGGCAGCATGTACGGTGAAGTGGGCCTGCGTTATGACATTGGCGCTGTCGAGCTCTCCACCGGCTACCGTTACGCCAACATGACCGACGACATGCAGGACTTCAAAGTGGGCGCCGCCTACAAGGTGAGCCAGAACCTGGCCCTCACCGCCGACTACACCTATCGCAACTGGGATCTGCAAAAAGGTTCCATCTCCAGCCTGGGTGTGAAGTACAGCTTCTGATCTTCCCTCCCGTAGTGTCTTGATTGCTTGCCCATGACGTCTGTCATGGGCTTTTTCATTTCTGGTGATCCTGTTTTTGCCCTTGTGCCGTATCAGTCCGCAATAGTTATACAACTTTCTTTTCTTTGTATAACTGCTATAACTGAACTCAGGCTTATACAAGGAGCGTCAACATGTACAAGATTAAAGTCGGTATCAGTGCCTGCCTGTTGGGACAGGAAGTACGGTTCGACGGGGGCCACAAGCGCTCCAGCTTTTGCGAACGGGATCTTGGCGCTCACTTCGATTATCACCCCGTCTGTCCCGAGATGGCCATCGGCCTGGGGGCGCCGCGCGCCGCCATCCGGCTGGTCAAGCGCCATGGCGAGATCCGCGCCGAGGCGAGCAACGGGAGCTTCGATGTCACCGAGCAACTGATCGCCTTCAGCGAGCAGAAGGCCCGTCAGCTCGACTTTATCTCGGGCTACATCCTCTGCGCCAAGTCCCCCAGTTGCGGCATGGAGCGGGTACGCATCTATGGCGCCAACAACGAGGGGAGTGCCAAGGAGGGGATTGGCCTGTTTGCCAAGGCGTTGATGGAGGCCAACCCCCTGTTACCGGTGGAAGAAGATGGCCGCTTGTGTGATCCCATTTTGCGAGAAAACTTCGTGTTGCGGGTCTTCGCCTACCATGACTGGCAGCAGCTCTGCGCCCAGGGGCTCAGTGCCGCGGCGCTCATCCGCTTTCACTCCCGTTACAAGTATCTGGTGCTCTCCCATGCCACCACCCACTACCGCATCCTTGGCAAGCTGCTGGGCAACCTCGGTAAGGCCAACCTGCAGCAGGTCGCCGACAATTACATCAAAGGATTGATGGCGGCCCTGACCCTGCGGGCCAATCGCCGCAGCCACACCAATGTGCTGATGCACCTGCAGGGTTACTTCAAGCGGGTACTGACCCCGTCCCAGAAGCAGGAGCTGGCCGACACCATTGACAAGTACCGCACCGGTATCTTCCCCTTGCTGGTGCCGTTGACCCTGATCCGCCACTACCTGCGGGAATACCCCAATCCTTATCTGGCGCAGCAGGTCTATCTCAATCCGCACCCCGATACGCTCAAGCTGCGTTACGGGCTCTGATCCCGCTCTGTTGCCCCGGCGCGCTGTGTGCACCGGGGCGATCCACCCCTCTGTTTGATGGACGTAGTTATGTCTGATTTACCGCACGAAGTTGCTCCTTTGCCAGATGTGGGGATTTACCCCATTCGTGATGTCTCCCGCCTCACCGGCGTCAATGCCGTCACCCTGCGTGCCTGGCAGCGCCGCTACGGGCTGGTGCAGCCTGCCCGCACCGAGAAGGGGCATCGCCTCTACAGCGAGCAGGATATCCGCCAGATAGGCGAGATCCAGCGCTGGCTGGAGCGGGGGGTGAGCATAGGTCAGGTCAAGGGATTGCTGAACGAACCCCAATCCCAGCTGGTGAGCGATCACTGGCAGCAGACCCTGGATCAGCTATGTCAGTCGGTGCTTGCCCTCAACCAGCGCAAGGTGGAGGCGCAACTGAATGACCTGCTGGCGAGCTACCCGTTCGAGCTGGTGCGCAGCCGGGTGTTGCAACCCCTTGTTGGGCAGTTGCTCGGCCTGTGGCGTGAGCGGCCCGATGGCGAGCTGCTGCAACAGGTGTGGCTGGGCTGGCTTCATACCCGCTTCGCTCGCCACCTCATCGAACAAGAGAAGGGACGCCCGGTTACCCTCGCAAGCTGGGGTCAGGTCGGCCCCCTCGATCTGGTCTGGTCTGCCTATGAGCTGATCGGCCAGGGTTATGAGGTACAGCTGCTGGGGGCAGTTGAGCCGCGCCACTTCGCCCTGCTGGAGGGGCGGGCGGCCACGCCCTGGTTGCTGTTACTGGGGGCCGGGCTTGGCAAGCCGGATATGGCCACTGGCTGGCCGGCGGGCACTCTCATGTTTGGCGAGCTGGGCCGCCTCTATGACGCGGATTGGCTGGCGGCCCATGGTTGGCAGCCCACTCTGGCTGAAGTCAGTTTGGACAAACCGGCAGCCCGTGGCGGTGCCGTGCGCGGGAGTAAGACCCCATGAAGCTGGTCTGGTTTCGCAATGATTTGCGCCTCGCCGACAATCCGGCTTTGCGACATGCTTGCGCCGAGACAGGGGAAGTAGCCGCCCTGTTTGTCATCTCCCCGACCCAGTGGCGGCAACACAAGATGGCCGCCATCCGTCAGCGCTTTATCCTGGCGCAGGTCGATGCGCTGGGCCGCGAGCTGGCGGCGCTTGGCATCCAGCTTCATCTGCTGCGGGTCGAGATCTTTGCCGAGCTGCCCGCGGCGCTGGCGGCCCTGACCCGGGAGCTCGGTGTCACTCATCTCTACGCCAATCAGGCCATCGAGCTCGACGAACAGCGCCGTGACAGCGACGTCGGTGCCGCGCTGGCAGAGCAGGAGATAAGTTGCCACTGGTTCAACGGCTGCTGCGTGCTGCCCCCGGGGCGGGTGCTGACAGGCGCAGGGGAGATGTTCAAGGTGTTCACTCCCTTCAGCCGAGCCTGGTTCAAGGCGCTGGAGGAGGATGGCTTCGTCATTCACAGAGCCCCCGCGCCACGGGGCGAGCCGCTGTCGTGGCAACCGCTGCTCGAAAGGGCATGTGTCGAT
>NZ_CAWNYS010000566.1:0-4240 GCF_963878295.1 Aeromonas sp. HMWF014
GAGCTGGCCCACCGCATGCTGGACAGCTGGTGATCCCCCGCCTTGCCAGCTATGTCGCCATCTCGCTGGCGGCCGGCTTCATTTTTGCCGCCGGCTGGTTTTGCCTGTGGAGCATCAGCCTGCATCTGGCGGGATCCCCCATACTGGCGGTGCTGCTGTTTCCGTTCGGCCTTCGCCTCGGCCTCCTGCTGCAAAGCCCGATCGCCTACTGGCCGCCGCTGCTGCTGTGTGAGTCCCTGCTGCTCTACTGGCTCAATCAGGAGGTGGGGCTGCCGCTGTGGCCACTGATCCAGGCGGGCAGCCTGCTCACCTTGCTGCCGTTGCTCATCGCCCGCCGCCAGCAGGTGCGCAACGACTGGCAACAGCTGCTGGTACTGCTGGCCACCGTCACAGTGGCTGCGCTGCTGCAATCCCTGCTCTGGCATCTGGCCGGGGAAGATGGCCTCACCGCCCTGCTGCTCACCCTGACCGGCGGCCTGACCCTCACCTCCACCTGCATGTTGATCTGGCACTATCTGACCCGCGCTACCTGGGTACCGCTCGGGCCGGCGCTGGTGGATCAACCGGTGGACTGGCGCTTTCGCCATCTGGTCTGGTATCTGCTGCTGTTCGTGCTGAGCCTCTGGCTGCAGCTCGGCCTGCCGGACTCGCTGGTGCGCTTCACCCCGTTTTGCCTCGCCATTCCTATCATGGCCATGGCCTGGCGCTACGGCTGGCAGGGGGCCCTGCTCGCTACCCTGATGAACACGGTCGCCCTGATGGCGGGGCAGGCCTGGCACGAACACCCGCTGGATCTGCTGCTCTCCCTGCTGGCCCAGAGCCTGACCGGCCTGCTGCTGGGTGCCGGGATCCAGCGCCAGCGCGAACTCAATCAGGCGCTGACCCGCCAGCTCGCCCACAACCGTCAGCTCACCGAGCGGCTGCTGGAAACAGAGGAGAGCATCCGCAAGGAGGTGGCTCGCGAGCTGCACGACGACATAGGCCAGACCATCACCGCCATCCGCACCCAGGCCGGTATCGTGCGCCGCCTCGCGCCGGACAACGCCGGGGTGGGTCAGAGCAGCGCTCTCATCGAGACCCTGTCGCTCGGCATCTACGATGCGGTGCGCGGTCTGCTCGGTCGCCTGCGTCCCCGCCAGCTCGATGACATGAGTCTGGAGCAGGCGGTGCGCGGCCTGCTGCGGGAGCTGGAGCTGGAGCGCCGCGGTATCGTCACCCGGCTCGAGTGGCAGCTGGCGGATGGGGATCTCTCCGATGCCCAGCGGGTCACCCTGTTTCGGGTCTGTCAGGAGGGGCTCAACAACGTGGTAAAGCATGCCAATGCCAGCTTGGTCACCATTCGTGCCCGTACCTGCGGCGAGCTGCTGCAACTGGTGCTGGAAGACGACGGGCGCGGTCTGCCGGAAAATCGCTCGCAGCAGGGCTATGGCCTGCTCGGTATTCGCGAACGGGTACAGGCGCTCGGCGGCGGCCTGCAACTCTCCTGCCTCCACGGCACCCAGCTGACCGTACACCTGCCCAATCGCAAACGGGAAGATCCCCATGACTGACGCGCCATCCCGGGAGCAGACCGTCTTATGCTGAACTTTATGCGCAGTGCGCCGCCACTGCCGCTCATTCGTGATCAGGCCGAGATCGATGCCAGCTACCGTCACTGGCGACTGCATATTCTGCTGACCATGTACCTGGGCTACGCGGTCTTCTACTTCACCCGCAAGAGCTTTAACTTCGCCATGCCGGACATGCTGGCAGACGGCATGCTGAACAAATCCGACATCGGCATGCTGTGGACCCTGTTCTACATCACCTACGGCTGCTCCAAGTTCTTCTCCGGCATCATCAGCGACCGCGCCAACCCGCGCTACTTCATGGGGCTCGGGCTGATGGCCACCGGCGTCATCAATATACTGTTCGGGCTCTCGTCGTCCCTGGGGTTGTTTGCGGCACTCTGGGTCGCCAACGCCTTCTTCCAGGGCTGGGGCTGGCCCCCCTGCTCCAAGCTACTCACCAGCTGGTATTCCCGCAGCGAGCGGGGAGTCTGGTGGTCAGCCTGGAACACGGCCCACAACGTGGGCGGAGCCCTCATTCCGCTTATCGTCAGCACCATAGCCCTGCAGCATGGCTGGCGCTACGGCATGATAGTGCCCGGTGTCATCGCCATTGTGGCCGGGCTGTTTCTCTGCTGGCGACTGCGGGATACCCCGAGTGCCATGGGGCTACCCACTGTGGGGGTCTGGCGCAAGGATGCCATGGAGCTGGCCCAGCAGACTCAGGATGCGGGGCTCTCCCATCACCAGATCCTGCGCAAATACGTGCTCGGCAACCCCTATATCTGGCTGCTGGCGTGCTGCTACGTGCTGGTCTATGTGGTACGCACCGCCATCAATGACTGGGGCAATCTCTACATGACGGAGCAGCGCGGCTTCAACCTGATGAGCGCCAACTCGGCCATTTCAATGTTTGAGGTGGGGGGCTTTATCGGCGCTCTGGTGGCGGGCTGGGGATCGGATAAGTTGTTTAACGGCAACCGCGGGCCGATGAACCTCATCTTCGCGGTGGGGATCCTGCTGGCGGTGGGGTCGCTGTGGCTGAT
Organism: Aeromonas sp. HMWF014; assembly: GCF_963878295.1. NCBI lineage: Bacteria > Pseudomonadati > Pseudomonadota > Gammaproteobacteria > Aeromonadales > Aeromonadaceae > Aeromonas > Aeromonas sp. HMWF014. Next base: position 2,594 of record NZ_CAWNYS010000566.1, read on the forward strand.
GCCCTTCTTCAGCTATGTGATGCAGGCAGCCTGCTTCTTTACCATCGGCTTCTTCGTGTTCGGCCCCCAGATGCTGATCGGCATGGCAGCGGCCGAGTGCTCCCATAAAAATTCGGCGGGGGCAGCCACCGGCTTCGTCGGCCTGTTCGCCTATATGGGGGCCGCGCTGTCGGGTTATCCGCTGGCCAAGGTGATGGAGATCTGGCACTGGAACGGTTTCTTCGTCGTGATCTCGGTGGCGGCCGGGGTCTCGGCCCTGTTGCTGCTCCCCTTCCTCAAAGCCCAGGCGCCGCGCACCCAGATCCTGAAACCGGAATAAGCGCCTTGAGGCGTCAGGCCAGTCGGCAGATCCGGTGCTTGCCCTTGGCCTGATAAAGGGCGCCATCGGCCGCCAGGGCGCACTGGCTCGACCACCACCAGCGTCTGGGTCCGAGAACCCCCTTTGGAGCCCAATTAAATCCCCATCAAATGTTCACTTGTTGCATAAAATCTCGCTGAGAATGCCCCCTAAGAATCCCACCCTGCGGCCCGCCGGAGCGCGAGTAACGTTTGGCACCACTGAATACGGGGGTTCGGTGTAACAAAGTGTCCCGCCGGCATTTTGGACTTGAACCCGCTCCATTAGATAGATATGTTGTTTTCGTGTGATTTTATGAGTGCAGTCACGGGGAAAAAGCGCCACTAACCTATTGAGTCATCTGGCACAATCGGAAATTGGTACATTTTTCACTCAGCACGCAAGATATGGAATCCCATATGGGGCTTTTGCCTCAACCAAGACAATAATCCTGTCTTACCTGTTGCCGGATGCAGCAGTCTCTTGTGCCACGGAGTCGCACGGGAGCAGGTTCAAGGCTGAACACAACATCGACAGAGACGTCACTTATGATCAAAAAGCTCATTCTATCTACCTTGCTGTTTTGCGGACTGGCCAGTGCCGCACCCGGTTCCACCCTTGACGCCGTGCTGGATCGCGGTGTGCTGCGGGTCGGCTTCAACGCCGGCTATCAACCCTTCGAAATGACCAACAAGCAGGGCCAGTACATCGGCTTCGATGTGGATCTTGCCAAGATGGTCGCCAAGGAGATGGGCGTGAAGGTCGAGTTCGTCAACACCGCTTGGGATGGCATCATTCCGGCGCTGCTGACCGACAAGTTCGATGTCATCATGGGCGGCATGACAGTCACCCCCCAGCGTAACCTGAGAGTCAACTTCGCCGACCCCTACATAGTCGTGGGCCAGACCATAGTCCTGCGCAAGGATAAGGCGGACGAGATCAAGTCCTTCAGCGATCTCAACGATCCCAAGTACAAGATCGCAGTCAAGCTCGGCACCACAGGCGAGCAGGCGGTCAAGCGTCTGATCCCCAAAGCCACCCTGCTGCAGTTTGAAACCCAGGACGACGCCAAGCTGGAAGTCATCAATGGCAAGGTCGATGCCTTCGTCTACGACCTGCCCTACAACGCCATCTTCGCCTCCCAGAACACCGGCGCCGTGGTGCACCTCGACAAGCCGTTCACCTTCGAACCACTGGCTTGGGCCATCCGCAAGGGCGACCAGGACACCCTCAACTGGTTCAACAACTACCTGCGCCAGATCAAGGCTATGTCCCAATTACGTGTTGCATGGGGCGCCCCAGCGCCTCAT
>NZ_CAWNYS010000567.1:0-14486 GCF_963878295.1 Aeromonas sp. HMWF014
TGCTGATCCTTGCGGGAGGCCAGCAGATCCCGAGCCACCTGCCGGTCCTGCTCCGGCTCGCCGTAGCGCTTGGCAGAGCCCGCCAGTGGATGGGTGAAGACCTCGCCCCCGCTGACCCGCAGCAGCAGCTCCGGGCTGGCGCCGAGCAAGCGGCGATCTTGCCCGAGCGGCAGAGAGAAGTGAAAGGCATGGGGGTTCTGGCTCATCAGGCGGGCCAGCACCCGCTCGGGATCGGCGGGCTTGTGCAGCGTGAGGATCAGCTTGCGCGACAACACAACCTTGGCAAGGTGACCCTGTGCAAACGCATTCAGCGCCGAGCTGACAGAGGCCTTGAATTCGGCCGCCGCCGGCGTGCTCTGCACCGAGATGACCTGGTTGGTCTCGGCGGCACGCTCCGCTGCGGGCGTTCGCACTCCCCGCTCATAACGGCCGGGCACATAGAGGCAGGAGGCGTCGGCCGGGTCGAACGCGAAGGCGCCGATCAGCAGCGGATTAGCTTGCCCTGCGGCCTCGGCCGCCGCCAGCGCCCTCGCTATCTGTCGCTCCAGCAAGGACCATTCGCAGGCGGGCGTGGTGATAGGCTGACCCAGGTCGTAGGCGCTGATCGTGCCCTGACCTGAGGTAAACAAGAAATCGGGCGGGGACGCAGCCTGGGCAGGCGCGCTATTTTCCATCACAAGAGTATCCACGTTACACCCTCAAATATGACTCAAAATGATAATGATTATCAGTTTGCATTTGTGGGGCGGTAAAATACTCGCTTTGAAATCACCCGGTCAATGGGATTTTTATATCGATAAAACTGGAACTTATCTGTGGATATTTGACAAACCGCGCCACTGGCGGCCTGCCATGCCAGGCATCTAAGGGGTTACTCGTATGAATACAGATTCCATACCCCATATGAGGCGGCGACAAAAACGGGAGCCGCGTGCTCAGACTGGCAGCCAGGGGTATTTCCCCCTAAGATGGCGCCCTCTGTTTGGTCACGTCCCTCAACTTACGGAACTGTCGATGTTAAAGTACCTGCTTCTGCTCCCTCTCAGCCTGCTGCTGGCAGCCTGTTCGCTCACCCAGTACAACGTCAGCGAAGGTGAAATCAACCAATACCTCAAAGAGAGGGTCGCCTTCGAGAAACAGCTGGGGATCCCCGGCATCATGTCGAGCAAGATCCGCCTGGATGAGATGCACAGCCGCATCGGCCGCGCCAGCGCCGATCGGGTGGAACTTGATGCTGCCGGTGATCTGCAGGTCAGCAGCCCCCTTGGCAGCCAGCAGGTGAAGATCCGCATCTCCCTCAGCGCTCGCCCCGACTATGTGGCCGAGCAGGGGGCCATCTACCTGCGTGACCTCGAACTCATCTCAATCCAGACAGAGCCAGCCGACGTGGGTGCCGCCCTCACACCGCTGCTGCCCACCTTCAACCAGTCGCTCTCGCTGTTCCTCTCCCAGACGCCCGTCTACCGGCTGGATGACAGCCGCAAGAACGAAGCCAGGATCAAGGAGAAAGTCGGGGCACTCAAGGTGGAGCCCGGCCGACTGGTCATCCCCTTCAAACTGCTGTGACCCCCAAGCCGCGCCCCTCTTCTCTTCAACCCCCGGGCGCGGCTTTTTCTTCTCAAGCCCCCCACCTTGGTACATAATGCGCACCATTCTCATTTAGATTCATGAGAAGCGTCATAATAAAATCAAACATATGGTGAGAAGGGACATGAGAAAAACCGTACTGGTCCAGGCGATCGCCTGCGCCCTCCTGAGCGGTGCCGCACACGCCGCCGTCAAAGTAGAAGACAACACATTCAATACCGCCGCCAACATGCTGGCCTACACCGAATTCGAACTCTCCGGCGAGCCGCTGGCCGAGGCCCTCGGTCTGGATCTGGATGTGCTGGACGCCAACCGCGCCAATGAGCCAACTCCGTTCGACTTCGCCGCTGGCATCGAATCCTACGAGTACTCCGAAGAGGCCATGTACGCCCTCAACTACCAATCCGGCATGGGCCCTCATCTGGTGAACGGGCCGCAAAACCTGGCCCGTGGCGGCACCATGGCCTCTCTGGGGCAACGGGTACTGGCCATGGCCGATGCCGTTGGCTTCCCGGCCGATGAAGTGCCACAGGGCATGTATCCCCTCTCCCTGCCCTATGCCTCCGCCAATCCGGAGTTTGCACAAGCGGTGAACACCACCCCGGTCAACGGCGATCAGATCACCATCAAGACCGCCAAGGGCAACGAGAAGAGCGTCAGGACACTGATACCGGCCTACTTCCGCGACTACACCACCCTGCGCTGGAGCGGCAGTGACAACCTGCTGGTGCCCGCAGCCGTGGGCGGCATATTGCTCAAAGAGGTGATGTGGTCTCAGGATTTCCTCGGCGGTATGCACGTGGCGGAAACCGATGAAGAGGTGGAAGCGGCTTCCGCCACCATGGATCAGGATGGCAAGCACAAGCTGGGCGTCTCCGCCGCTGACGGTTTCAACGGCATGATGCTGACCGAGCAATCCATCGACAAGCTGACCATCATGCAGAACCAGCTCGGCTTCGACGGCAAGCAACTGGGCGCCAGGATCACCCCGCAATACGATCCGGCCAAGGGCGTCGTCTACTTCCCCCATCAGGTGAAAGTGACCGAAACCAGCAGGCATGACGTGGGCGCCATCGGCACGCTGGAAGTGGTGGATGACTCCGCCCAGCTACGCGATGCCTGGATGATGCTGTGGCCGCTCTCCGAGTTCTATGCCTTCAGCGATCAGCGCAGCGCCAACACCAACCAGAACCCGGCCTTCCACGCCGTGTTTGATGGCGCGCCGTTTGCCGCCGCCCCGGCTGCCAACCAGGCCAATGATCTGGGCAAGGCAGTCGCTGGCAGCGATGCCTTCTCGCTGGCGATCAATCTATCCAACCTCACCTTCAAGAACCTGGCGGCCCTGCACTTTGATGCCAAGGCCGGCACCCTGGTCGACAGCTGGCAGGCGGGCAAACAGGGCAAGCACGTCACCACCTTTGACGCCGCTTACGCCCTGGTCGCCCTGCAGATCTTCCAGCGCGCTCAGGATGCGCTGCCGGTCGGTTACGCCGCCGGTGACAACGGCGAGCTGAACCTCAAGACCAAACAGGGTCAGCAGGCACTCGATTTGATCCGCAAGCAGGCCGATTTCATCCTTGCCAATCTCAAGGGCAAAAACGGTCTGGTGCATGACGGCATCACCCTGGGCGGCAAGCTCGACGCTGGCCACTCCATCGATGCGCAGTTCGCGGCCATCCGTGGTCTGACCGCCGCCTTCCTCGCCACCTCCGATGCCAAGTACCGCACGGCCGCCCGCGAGCTGTTCATCGCGACCGACAAGGCCTACTTCAATCAGAAGGCCGGCACCTGGCTGGCGGGCAAACAGGGTGAATACACCCCCTGGACCCAGGCTGCCATCTCCGGCGCCCTGCGCTCTGCCATGCTGAACCTGCGTAACGAAGGGGCCGAGAAGGCGCCCGAGCTGGAGCTGGCCAAGCTGACCGGTCAGTACGTCAGCTGGTTCCGTGGCACCGTCAACGGCGGCATGCAGATGGCCGAGTGGATCGGTGACTCCGGCGAGAACATCATCGAAGGTGCCGGCAGTGACACCGACGAAGATGGTGTTCCGCAAGTGACCGCCGCCGGTGGCCAGCATGGCACCGCCATGGTGATGGCCGCCAAAGCGGTGGTAAGCGAGTAATCATCGCCATTCACCAGCATGAAAAAGGGAGCCAATATGGCTCCCTTTGCATGACAGCGTCTGACACAGTTTCAAGGTACTTTTTTCACAACCCGGCTAAACCAGCTTGTCCAGCATCTCCTTGGTCACCAGCACGATCCCCTGCTCGGAGCGGTAGAAGCGGCGGCTATCTTCATCGGCATTCTCGCCCACCACCAGCCCATCGGGCAGGACACACCCTTTATCCACCACCACCCGGCGCAGACGGCAACCGGCGCCGATCTCGACCCCGGGGAAGATGATGGCCTGATCCAGGGTGCAGAAGGAGTGCACCCGCACATTGGTAAAGAGCACCGAATTGAGCACGAACGACCCGCTAACGATGGTGCCGCCCGAGAACATGGAGTTGATGGTCATGCCGTGCTGACCATTACGATCCTGCACAAACTTGGCCGGTGGCGTCAGGGTCTGGCTGGTCCAGATGGGCCAGTTCTGATCGTAGATATCGAGCTCGGGCAGAACGGAGGCGAGATCCATGTTCGCTTCCCAGAACGAGTCCAGAGTACCCACGTCACGCCAGTAGGGTTTTTGACCCTCACGCGCCCCGACACAGGACATGTTGAAGGGGTGAGCAAACGCCATCCCCTCCTCCACGATACGGGGGATCACATCCATCCCGAAGTCGTGTTTGGAGTCCTGATTGAGAATGTCCTCCTCCAGCAGTTGGTAGAGGTATTCCGCCTCGAAGATATAGATCCCCATAGAGGCCAGCGAGCGATCCTCGCAACCCGGCATGGCCGGTGGATTGGCCGGTTTTTCGACGAAGGCACGGATTTTGCGCTGCTCGTCAATATCCATGACCCCGAAGGCAGACGCCTCCGCCCGTGGCACCTCGATACAAGCCACTGTCACCTTGGCACCGAGACGCACGTGATCAAGCAGCATGGCGGCGTAATCCATCTTGTAGATGTGATCCCCCGCCAGCACCACCAGGTATTTGGGGCCGTAGTCACGGATGATGTCGACGTTCTGATAGATGGCATCGGCGGTGCCGCGATACCAGTGCACCTCATCTACCCGTTGCTGGGCAGGCAGCAGGTCGATGAATTCGTTCATCTGGTAACGCAGGAAGGACCAGCCCGATTGCAGGTGGCGCAGCAGGCTGTGAGACTTGTATTGGGTGACCACACCAACGCGGCGGATCCCCGAGTTGATACAGTTGGAGAGCACAAAATCAATGATCCGGAATTTGCCACCGAAATGGACGGCAGGCTTGGCGCGGTTGTCGGTCAACTGCTTCAGGCGACTGCCACGTCCACCCGCCAGCACCAGTGCCATACTCTGGTTCAATAATTGTCGTGCTTTGGCACTATTTTCGGGCTCTAACAACATGATTTACCTCTGCCTTGTTTGATCTATTTTCAACCCATCTTCGCCTGTTTCGGCACCTGTGAAAGTGGTTTCACTCACAATTAACCGATTTCAATTGGCCCTTTTCCAGGAGGTGAGCGGGATCCCATGCTTTACACCCTGAGCTTGGTTAGAATTTCAACATCACACGAATCATCAAGGATGACAAGATGTTGAACAAGCTCGGGAGTAACCTGTTACTGATCGCGGCCATCACCTGTGTTGCTCTGCTGTTGTTACAAGGTATCTGGCTCGCCGTTCAGGCTACCCCCTTCACCCTGATCCTCATCGTCGGCACGACCCTGCTCGGCTTTGGCCTGCTGTTCATGCTGGCCTATCGCGCCCGCAACGCCGAGCGTGATCAGCAGGAACAGGTCTGGCTCACGGCACTGCGACTGCGCGATCCCGCCTGTCTGGAGAGCCCGGCGGCCCGGGAGGCCTTGCAACAACTGCTGACCCGGTTCAGTGAAGCCGAGCTCGACGCCCACCGTCAGATCAGCGAGCTACACCATCAGGCGACCCAGGATGAGCTGACCCAATTGCAAAACCGCCACGCGTTCCGGCGCGACATGACGGCGTTGCTGCAGCGGGATCAGGATACCCAGACCGCCACCCTGGTGCTGATCCGCGCCACCGAACTTGGCAAGCTCAATGCCCAGCGCGGCTTTCAGTCGGGGGATGCCTATATCAAGGATATTGCCAATCTCATCACCCGGGTGGTCGGCCGATTCCCGGGTCATCAGGTCTATCGCATCTCGGGTGCCGACTTCGCCGTGCTGGTGCAGCCGGTGGCCAACATACCGCCGCCCCTGCTCGGCCGGGATCTGAAAGTCGCCTTCGACCACTATCAGCAGCAACATGAACTGGAGAGCGCCGCCTACTCGGGGCTAACACGCCTGAGCAGCGGGCAGAAGATAGAGGCGATTCTGGCACGGGCGGATCTGGCTCTGGCCCACGCCCAGACAGAAACGGTCAACGGCTGGGCCATTCAACAGGACGATGACGTGGTGGAACTGCAGGGCCAGCACCACTGGAAGCTGGTGCTCAATGATCTGCTGGAGCAGGAGCACATCAGTTTTACCTATCAGCCCATCCAGCCCATGCACCCCAGCATGCTGGCCTACAACGAGATCTATGCCCGCTTCAGCGGCGCCGACGGCACTGTGTTGCCGACCGACACCCTGTTTGCCATGGCTCAACGGCTGGACATGGTGATGCGACTGGAGCAGATGCTGATCATCCACGTCATGCGCCAGTACCGGGCATTCGATGCCAACCAGAGCCGCTGGGGCATCAGCCTCTCCAGCAACCTGTTGCAAAACAGCGCCTTCCTGATCTGGCTCGACCGGCAATTGCTCAAGGATCCCAACACCAGCGCCAATCTGGTATTCGAGCTGGATGAGGAGCATCTGGAGCGCAACATGACGGGGGCCAAGCGGGTGTTCGAGCTGCTCAGACGCAACGGCAGTCGTTCCGCCATCTGCAACTTCGGCAAGGGGATAGGGTCGTTTACTCTGTTTCGCGAGTTAAAACCCGACTACATCAAGCTGGATCCTGCCCTGCTCACTGGGCTGGAGCAGGACCTGACCAATCAGCAGTTCGTGCGGATGATCGTTGATGTATCACACCGCATGGGCTGCCAGGTGATAGCGGAAGGGGTGGAGCAGCTTGGCCAGAAACAACTGCTACAGAGCATGTACGTGGACGGGTTGCAAGGTTATCTCATCGCCAAGCCCCAGCCGTTGCGGCCGGATATCAGCCACCTTGGCCTGTTTACTGAGGACGCTTCAACTTCAGCAGAGTCAGAATGATGTCATTGAGCTGGCGATAACGTTCCAGCTCCTTCTGATCGTAACGGGTCGCCAGGGTGGTGGGATTGTGGCGATTCTTGAGGTAACGGTTGATCTGCAGGCGGTTGAACCCCGCCACCTGATAGATCTGGCCCAGCAGGCCATTGAGCTCTTCGTGCTCGAAGCCGGCTCTGGCGAGGTAATCGCTTTGGGCAGGGCTCTCCAGCTGGCTGCCCTGTTTGGCGATGCGGCCAGTCTCTTGCAAATAGGAGAGCCACTGTTCGAGATAAAGCGGCTTGCAGCCCGCCAGCAGATTGAAGAAACCCACTGCATCGCAGCGGCACCCGGTTAACAGCAGCACGGCCAGTTGATCGTCATCACAGCTGAAGGTGACGGGGCCGCTCTGCCCCCAGTCCAGCGCCTGAACCCGGATCTCGGCGCGCTCCCCTGCGATGCCGGTTACGTCGAATACAAACATGGCTCCTCCCGCTCGGCAAAAGGTTGATGATGGACCATACCCCCTACAGGTGCAAAGCCAAATCGCCTTTTCATTCAGCATTCTGTACGCGCGCCATAAAAAAACCGACATCCTCGCGGATATCGGTTCTTCAGGCATCCGATGGCCGTGGCCATCAATGCAGAACGGTTCAGGCGTCCAGTTCGACCAGTGCCTTGGCCAATTCTATGGGTTCGAGCTCCTGGCCTTCCAGATCGGCATTCCAGTTCGGGCCGATCAGCACATCGTCCTCGTCCAGATCGTTGATCCAGATGTCGAGGAACTCTTCCAGCTCGATCACTTCCGGCTCGTAGTCGGCCCACTCGTCCACACAATGCAGGCGTGCATCGACCTCGGCCGACCAGAGCGGCATCACATCGGCATCTTCAAATTCGGCAGAGCGGCAGACGACCCAGTCTTCACCGTAACGCAAGCCCCACACCTGACCCGACTCGCGGACTTCTTCGATGAACAGTTGGAAATTGGCGTCAAGATTGTCAGTTAACTTACTCATGGGGCTCTCTCTTTATCGGGTGCTGCGGCCACGGCAGTGCCGAGTGGCAATGCGGTGGCCAAATGGTGTCGCAAAAGTGACATGGACTCAAGCATCTTGGGATTATTCGCACAAAAAACTGCCCGATGCCGTGTTTTACCTGATAAAACGCCTCCCGAAGGAGGCGTTTGCCATGGCCGGGATCAACGCTCCCAGTAAACCTCTTCCAGGCTGTCTTCCTTCTCGGGCAGACCACGAGAGAGGCGTGGGCTACTCTGGGCCAGCACCTCATAGCTGACCCGGTTGGCGTACTTGCACACCTGGGCCAGGGAGGAGTAGGTCAGAAACTCGGACATGTGCTTGGCGGAGTTCGGCACATTCATGCGGTGATAGGCGTTGGCCACCATGTCGTGCAGCACGGCAGAAAGCGCGCCATCCCCTGCCCCGTTGGTGTTCTTGATCTTCTCCGGCCCCCCCATGTAAGGGGAGATGTGGGAGTAGATGCGGGCAGGCTTGCGGCACTTGGCACGGGCCATGGGACGACTGAACTCATACATGTTGAACTCGGGGATGACACCGGGCAGCAGGGTATGAGTGGTCTCGCGCTTGTAGTCTTCCTCCGTGTAGCTCGCCATGTAAAGGCCGATGGGACCGGCAGTGCAGAGCACCATGTCGGCCCAGTCCAGCGCCTTGTCAGCGGCGCCGAGGGGATCGGCGATGCCGGTCAGGGCCTCGGCCTCATCTTCATTCATCGCCAGCACAGTCACGTTCTCGGCGATGAAATCGCGCCACCACTGGGGATTCTCGGCAATGACGAAGCGGGTGCCCAGGGTCAGCACCACGGGCACGCCAGCCTCGCGGGCGTAGCGCACGGCAGCCATGGCGGCCTCCTTCATGGGAGTGCCATTTTCACCACGCACCAGATAGGCGGTGATCACCAGAGCGGAGGACTCCTTGATGACGGCTTCGGGAATGTGCGCCACATCGAGGTGATCCATCTTGCCGGCGTTGATGCCAAAGCTGCGCTCACCGCACTCGGTGATGAAGGTGAAGCAGCGACCGACCGGGCCATCAACCGGCTGCAGATAATCGAGGTTGACGCGGGAAGAGGTGTTGCACAGATAGCGGTAGGCGTAGCTGCCGATGCGGATATCCTGGCTCATGACGCCAAGCAGGATGGAGTGGGAATCCGCCAGCACAGAGTAGTTGTGCATGGTGTTGCCTATGGTGCCACCGGCAAACTCGCTCACCACCATGTTGTTGGTCTTGAGCTCTTCGTAGACCCGTTCGGCCACATCGTCACTGATCACCACAGAGTGGCCCTTGCTCAGACCATAACGGTTCAGGAAGTCCTCATCCACATGGGCTTCGATGTCCACCAGGGTCTGATCGATTCCCACCACATAGGCTTTGCCAAGTTCGGTAAGCAGGGGATTTTGCGGGATCAGGGGATCACGCCTGTCGACCGGGAAGTAGTGTTTGGACTTGCGCTGACCGGGAAATTTCATGGCAATGTTCTGTGCTCTGGGGGAAAGAGGGGCGGGATTTTAACACAATCCGCTGCGCCGAAAAGTCGCCTGATTAAAATAGGGCGTCAGTATAGACAAGGGCTGCAGAGGAAAACGTTTATCCCAATCCCATCAAAAAACCACTTCACCGTGACGTGGTTTTTCTGTCAGCAAAGACCAGGAGATCAGCCGAACGAGAGCCCCTGCACCAGGGCCAGCACGGAGAAGAGTCCCAGCGCCAGCCAGAACAGCAGGGTACCAAACAGCCGTGGCATGTTGGGGGCCCTGGGGATCTGGATACCGATGGCGTGCAGTATGCGCCCTACCAGCAGGCAGAGACCGCCAAGATGCAACCAGAGCGCCCCGACCCCCGCCAGTTCACACAGGGCCATCAGCAGCAGGGTCAGCGGCACGTACTCGGCGAAATTGCCGTGGGCGCGGATCGCAGAGCGCATCTCGGGCGCCTCCCCTTCCCCTATCATCACCTTGAACTGGGCACGGCGCTTGACCACCCAGAAGGAGAGCAGCAGGAACAACAGCCCCAGCAGGCCCGCGTAAATCAGCGTGATATGCATCATCATGGCACTCCTTATCCTTGGATCTTGAACGCGGAAAAAACCTGGTCGGCTCGCGCTGCGGGCAAGGTGCTCATCATGCCAGCTCGCGGCAGATGAGGGACACCATCATGCGAATGTGGGCCTGATCGCTGTTGAGAGCCGGTATGTATTCAAACTGCTCGCCACCGGCGGCCATGAAGATCTCCCGGTTCTGCACCTCGATCTCTTCCAGGGTTTCAAGGCAGTCGGCGGAAAAGGCCGGGCAAACCACATCGAGCCGCTTGATACCGGTCGCCGGCAAGTCGGCGATGGTCAGGTCCGTGTAGGGCTTGAGCCACTCCTCCTTGCCAAAGCGGGACTGGAAACTGGCGGTCCACTGGCCAGCCTCGAGCCCGAGCGCCTCAGCCAGCAGAGAAGCAGTGTGGCGACACTGGTGACCATAGGGGTCGCCTTCGTTCTCGTAACGCTCCGGAATACCGTGGAACGACATCAGCAGGTGATCGCCCTGCCCGTGCAGCTCCCAATGGCGGCGCACGCTCATGGCCAGCGCCTGAATGTATTCGGGGTGGGCATGGTAATCACGAATGAGCCGTACCACCGGCAGGTTGCGCTCTTTCTTCATCGCTTTGGCCCAGGCATCGAACACCGGGGCCGTGGTGCTGACCGAATATTGCGGATAGAGCGGCAGCAGAATAACCCGGTTGACTCCCTTGGCCTTGAGCGCCTGCCAGCCATCGTTGATGGAGGGCGAGCCATAGGTCATGGCCAGCTCCACCGGCACCTCGACCCCTTCCCGCTTGAGCTCCTGCTCCAGCGCCGCGCGCTGCTGCTTGCTTATCACCATCAACGGCGAACCCTGCTCTGTCCACACCTGCTGATAAAGCTTGGCCACCCTGGGGGAGCGCGTCGGCAGAATGATAAAGTGGAGCAGCGGGCACCAGAGGTAACGAGGCAGGTCGACCACCCGCGGGTCGTGCAGAAACTGGCTGAGAAAGGCCTTGACGGCGGCCGTGGTTGGCGCGGCTGGGGTCCCCAGATTGACCAGCAAGATCCCGGTTTTCGTGGTCACGTTAGCGTCCTGTCTTCCTGTCTGAATGCAAGAAAGGGCCCATGCCGGGCCCTTGTCTCAATTGCCATCGGCACGAGCCATGGCGGGCTTAGCCCAGTATGGTTGCCAGCTGCTTGCTGACCAGATCCACCGGCTGAGTGCCGTCGATCTTGACGTAACGGGTGTTGCCCGCGTCCGCCTCTTTACCGTAGAAACCGATGAGCGGCGCGGTCTGCTGATGGTAGACATCCAGACGCTTGCGCACTGTGGTCTCTTCGTCATCGGCACGGATCACCAGATCCTCACCTGTCACGTCATCCTTGCCTTCCACTTTCGGCGGGTTGAACACCACGTGGTAGGTACGGCCCGAGCCGGAGTGGACACGACGACCGCTCATGCGCTTGACGATCTCTTCGTCCGGCACAGCAAACTCCAGCACGAAGTCGACCACAACACCGGCATCCTTCATGGCTTGCGCCTGGGGAATGGTGCGCGGGAAACCATCCAGCAGGAAGCCGTTGGCGCAATCCGGTTGGGCGATACGCTCTTTGACCAGGCCGATGATGATGTCGTCAGAGACGAGCTGACCTGCGTCCATCACGGCTTTGGCCTTGAGGCCCAGCTCGGTGCCCGCCTTGATCGCCGCACGCAGCATGTCGCCGGTGGAGATCTGCGGAATACCGTGTTTTTCCATGATGAACTGAGCCTGAGTACCTTTGCCGGCACCCGGAGCCCCCAACAGAACAATGCGCATACACGCTCCTATTGCTTGGTTATTCAATTCTTGAGAAGGCAAAAAACTACACGGTTTCGCTCATTTTCACAAGCTTGCCCCGTGTGAGTGGCTTATTTTTCACCATGTTACCAAAGCGGCGAGGCGACTCGAGCCGCAACGCTACCCTGAAAAAATGAGTGAAAATGCAGCGTCCTCCATAACAAGGAGAGGCGCTTGCCCCTTGTCAGGCAAGCGCCATATAAAAAAGGCCCACTGCATGCAGTGGGCCGAAACATCATGCCAGGAGTAACAGACGGTTGATACGGGAGACAAAGCTCGCCGGATCATTCAGCCCGCCCTGCTCGGCCAGCTGGGCCTGTTCGTGCAGCAGGGTAACCCACTCGCCAAACAGCGCCTCGTCTTCGATGGTGTCGAGCTTCTTCACCAGCGCATGGTCAGGGTTGAGCTCCAGAATGTACTTCTGCTCAGGTACCGGCTGGCCGGCTGCGCGCATCAGCTTGATCATCTGGGTGCTCATGCCGTGGTCGTCGGTGACGATGCAGGAGGGTGAATCGGTCAGACGGTGGGTGACACGCACCTCTTTCACCGCATCGGCCAAGCTCTGCTTGACGCGCGCGACCAGACCGGCGTTGACCTTCTCGGCCTCTTCTTGCGCCTGCTTGGATGCCTCGTCCTCCAGCTCGCCGAGATCCAGCTCGCCACGGGTCACCGAGACCAGCTGCTTGCCATCGAACTCGGTCAGGTGGCTCATCAGCCACTCGTCGACACGCTCCCACATCAGCAGCACTTCGACCCCCTTCTTGCGGAAGATCTCGAGGTGCGGGCTGTTCTTGGCGGCAGCGTAGGAGTCAGCAGTGATGTAGTAAATCTTCTGCTGGCCTTCCTTCATGCGGCCCACGTAATCCTCGAGAGAGACGGTCTGGGCTTCGCCCTCGCCCGCCGTGCTGGCAAAGCGCAGGAGCTTGGCGATCTCTTCGCGGTTGGCGTGATCCTCGGCCGGGCCCTCTTTGAGCACGTTGCCGAACTCGCTCCAGAACTTGGCATACTTCTCGCTGTCATCCTTGGCCAGCTTGGCCAGCATGGTCAGCACCCGCTTGGAGCAGGCCTTGCGCAGGGAGACAGTCACCTTGTTGTCTTGCAGAATTTCACGGCTGACGTTGAGCGGCAGATCGTTGGAGTCCAGCACCCCTTTGACGAAGCGCAGGTAGGCCGGCATAAACTGCTCGGCGTCGTCCATGATGAAGACGCGCTGCACGTACAGCTTCAGGCCGTGCTTCTGATCCCGGTTGTAGAGATCGAAGGGGGCACGGGCCGGCACGTAGAGCAGGCTGGTGTACTCCTGCGCCCCTTCCACCCGGTTGTGACCCCAGAGCAGCGGATCTTCAAAATCGTGGGCGACGTGCTTGTAGAACTCCTGATACTCCTCGTCCTTGATCTCTTTCGGGCTGCGCGTCCACAGGGCAGTGGCGCGGTTGACCTGCTCCCACTCGCCCGGCGTGCCGACGATGGTTTCGCCATCCTCTTCACGGTCCGGGGTGCCCTCTTTGTACATCTCCACCGGCACACTGATGTGGTCGGAATACTTGGCGACCACGGCGCGCAGACGCCAGTCGTCGAGGAACTCACTCTCTTCTGCTCGCAGGTGCAAGATGACGTCGGTACCACGACCGGCTTTGGTCACATCGGCCACGGTGAAGGAGCCTTCCCCTTCCGATTCCCACTGCACGCCTTGCTCAGGCTCGGTACCGGCGGCGCGGGACACCACGGTTACCTTGTCGGCCACGATGAAGGCGGAGTAGAAACCGACCCCGAACTGACCAATCAACTGGGAATCCTTGCCCTGATCACCGGACAAGTTTTTGAAAAAGTCAGCGGTGCCGGACTTGGCGATGGTACCCAGATGCTCAATCACCTGATCCCGGCTCATACCTATGCCGTTATCGGAGATGGTCAGGGTCCGATTCTCTTTATCAACCACCAGGCGAACGCGCAACTGGCCGTCGTTTTCAAACAAAGAGGCATCGGAAAGCGCCTTGAAGCGCAGCTTGTCCGCCGCATCGGAGGCGTTGGAGATCAGCTCGCGCAGGAACACTTCTTTGTTGGAGTAGAGGCTGTGGGCCATCAGGCTCAGCAGTTGTTTGACTTCAGTCTGAAACCCGTGGGTTTCGGCATGAACGCTTTGGGTCATCGACACTATCCTCAGGCGATTCGGGTTGAACACATTCCTGATACAAGATGGGGCCTGGGATCCCCATTTCAAGGGGGATAAGTCTGCTGACGGTGCGAATGGCGATTTTTGCGCCAGCGCACTGACAAACGCCGCCCATCGGCCAAACAAAAAACCCGCCGGGGCGGGTTTGAAAAACAAGTGACTGACGCGAACTTAGTTAAGGGGTTGACGCCCCATCAAGGAGTGAGAAAGCGTGGTGCCATCCACCAGCTCCAACTCGCCGCCCACCGGCACGCCGTGGGCAATCCGGCTCACCTTGACGCCAGCAGCGCGGGCCATGTCGGCTATGTACCAGGCGGTGGCATCCCCTTCAATGGTGGGGTTGGTGGCCAGGATCAGCTCGCTGATGGACTCCGCCTTCAGACGCCGCTCCAGGATCTCCAGCCCCAGCTCTTCCGGGCCTATGCCATCGAGGGGTGACAGGTGCCCCATCAGCACGAAGTAACGACCGGAGAACTGGCCTGTGTGCTCGATGGCGGCCACGTCCGCCGGGCTCTCAACCACGCACAGCAGGCCGCTCTCTTCCCGCT